>CAMYSW010000014.1:0-16913 GCA_947297425.1 uncultured Porphyromonadaceae bacterium | reverse complement strand
GTGCTACAGATTCTGATGCCATAAGAGTTCTGTCGGATTATGGGTATGATGTAAGTCATCGATCTCATGATGCTTCAGAAGTATTTAGATATCTTAAAGAACAAAGAAGACCTATTTATGCCTCTGGACAAAGATCGGATAATATATTTAAAGGTCACGCATGGATTATTGACGGACTTTATTATCGTTCTACAAATGTAGTTTATACCTTATTTCGGCTGGCTGATACATCATACCCAAATTTTAGATATGATAATGCAGAGGCTGCTGATCCATGGAACCATTGTACGACAATGACACTATACCATATGAACTGGGGATGGGGTGGTCAATGTGACGGATGGTTTATCGATGATAGAATAGATCTTACTTCACAAACTGGAGATAAAAGAAACTATTCAAAATTTAGGAAAGAGATTTATGTTAATAATTTATAATCAGTTGAATAATTGGAATAGAACTATTCAATAGGTTGATTGGCTGAACTAATGCCGAATTATTGTAAGAATATTTACTTAAGACAGAGTATTATGAAAAAAAATAGCATTGCAAGAAATTTATTATTGTGTATATTTATTTTGAGTGTATTCATAGGATGTCGCCGACTTGTTGACGAGTTTGAACGTATGAAATGGGAAGTAGAGAATATCTCTGATTCTCATGCAATTCATGTGAGAACAGAACAAGGCAAATTTAAGGATGATATTGAGATAATCGTGTTTCCCGAGGGTGGAAATTGTGTTTTAAAATGTCTTAATTATCAGGATTTTTGGATGACATATGATGAAACAATGCTTGAAGACAAGTTGCTTTCAGAAGGTATAAAATGTGATATTAAAGATGACAAGCTGACAATATCTATAGAGGGAAAGTCTAAGGAAATAACAGGTGAACCGATTATATTCTATGTTTCAGTCGGATTTGCTGCCAGTCAGGTGAGTGTCATCAGATGCGGAAATGAGAACCGGTAGTAAACCCGTAATAGTGCAGTTAGGATCTTTGCCTTATTTGATATCAGAAGTTTCTTATATTCGAACTTAAACTATGTATGGATATGAAGAAGATATTTGCAATGTTGTTGTCTATTGTTTCGACTTTAGGCGTTGAAGCACAAAGTGTATTTAATAATCCTGATAATGAGGGATATTGGGGAGTAAGGGCTTCTTTGGATTATACGGTGCCAAGCAAAAGCAGAATGTCTACTCCCGATGGGAAGATATCCAGAGTCTGGCGAGATTTTGAGCCTTTCCCCGGGTTAAGTATTGGGGCAATTTATAATTTCCCTCTTGTTGCAAATCTCTATCTGGAACCAGGGTTAAGTCTCTATTATAATAATATGCTTATTTCGGAAGAGGTGATTGATAATTATATTCCACCTGTATATTATAAAGAGATTAAAATTACCGATCGAACTATAAGGAAAACCGGTATGAGGATGCCGGTGAATATTGGTTATCATTTTGATTTTACTCCGGATGTGAGCATGTCTGTATTTACCGGTCCTGTACTTGATCTTGGTTTTACAATGTGTTACCACGTAACGGTTGACGATAGTATTGTTCCTGATGTGTATTCCAAATCTTTATATAGATCTAAAAGTTTCCCCTCCGACAACTATTTCAATCGTTTTAATCTCAATTGGCGAGCCGGAGTGGGCGTTAATTACCGAAAATATGAGATTGCCATCAGTTGGAATCAGGCTTTGACAAACTCCATACATATTGTGAAAGAGAATAGGGTTGAGTATAAGGGAAGTTTTTTTGAGAATTATTTACAGCTCTCATTTGGCTGCAATTTCCGTTAGCTTTTATTGTTAAGCGGATTCTCATTCTCCAGATGCTGATTGCTGAGTAAGGTTTGGTGAATAAGTTCAGGAGAGGGGATCGGAAGATCGCGGAGGAGAATATGGGAATATTCGGAGTAGCATTTTTCGCGGAGGGGGAGGATTATACTGAACAGTTCTCCGTATAATTGGCGGATGTTGGAGATATAATCCATCTGTCCTTCCGAGTTATATGCCCTCAGAAAATCAGCAATAGTCAGATCCTGAAGTTCCACGGCTGGCGCTTCACCAAATTCGCCATCCTTTATTCTTACGGAATAAAGCAATCCTGCTGCATGCAGCTTGTCTGTAATTTTAGACACGACGCGTATCGGAAGGTTATATGTCCTTGCTATGTCGGCATGTGACATGGGTTTTTTATGGGCTATGAAACGTTGTGCAACAACGCACATCACTATCAAGGCTATGGAATGCCATCCGTCGAGCGACAGTTTGTCGGATTTCCCATTGAAGTTGAATGTGAACACATTTTGTAGCGAATACGTGAGCACGCAACCACAAAGCAGAAGGAGCCATGATAGCTGCAGCCAAATGAGTAACAAAGGAAGGAAGGCAAAAGACCCGTATATAGCATTGTATTTTGACACGTATATTTGTCCGTTGACAAAAAGCAATTGTAATATGGAGAACGCTATGGCGCATATTGCACCCGAAATGGCTGCGTATTTCATGCTTACCTTTGTGTTTGGAATAAGCATGAAAGATAATGAGAAGGCGACCCAGCACAACACCACGGGGGCAGCTTCCAGAATTATATTTACTACAGGTGTCAGGAATGGCAGGTTAAGGTGATCCTGTATGGTCGTGGACATAAATATGGAGACGCCCGATGAGCATATCATAAGTATAGGGATCAGCAGGCATATGGCAATATAGTCGGTAACTTTTTGATAAAATGATCTCATGCGCCTTATGTCCCATATCATGTTGAATGCATCTTCTATATGGGATAGCAGGGATATTACGGTCCAAAGCAGGAACAAGATGCCTATGCCGACAAATATGCCTTGGGATGCAGCCGTAAGATAGGAGTCTACAAATGTCAAGGCGGTAGATATCGCCTTGTGTTGTGACGGAAAGAAATCATATAGTTCTTCCTGCAGGTAATCCTGAAGTCCGAACCCCCGTCCGATCGCTATAAGCAGGGCAATTGCCGGAACTATGGCAAGTACGGTGGAATATGTCAGCGACATGGAGCGGTTCTGCAAGTCGCGGTCGAGGAATGAATTGACAGACAGGTTTATGGTACGGATTATCCTTACTTTCGTTGTCTGGCGGGGATCATCCCACACTCCGGTGGTGCAGTAATCAATTGTTTTTTTCACACTTCCAATGGTGGAAGTGACAAAACTTTGTATTTTTTCGAAAAAATTCATTATTCAAATTACAAATAAAGGGAGCTACGGCAATTATATGCCGAAGACTCCCTTGTGATGAAGAGACAGAGATGATGTAAGCCGGGTTATGTGCCTGCGCAAGGAAGCGTCAGGTGTCTGTCATTTATCTAAGCCAGCCGGTTGCCCGGCGGCTTCAGCAGCCTACCCCCCGACAATGGACGAGCAATCCTTGACTGCCGGTATATTTGGCCTTGCAACTCGCGGGATGTGCGGCCTCCGCTGTCACCAACGGAGCCGGTGGGCTCTTACTCCACCTTTTCACCCTTACCGCATGACGCGGCGGTTGTTTTCTGTCACATGTCGCCCCGACGTCGCCGCCGGCTTCCCGTTAGGAAACGCGATGCTCTGTGTTGCCCGGACTTTCCTCTTGACATCCGAATAAACGTATGCCCAGCGACAGACCTCATTTCTGTCTTATCTTATAACGAAGCCTTACGGCTCTTATTTTGTTTCGTTTGTTACTTTTTCAGTTTCCGCGGTGTCTGATGTAGGATCCGGAGTAACCTCCGGAACAGGATTCGGTATGACAGAAGGCTCCGCATTTAGTTTTTCCTGTGCTTCTTCTGCAGCTTTTCTTGCTGCTTCCTCATTCCTGCGTGCCGTCTCACTGTTTGCTTTGGCTTGTGCCAGTCTTTCTTTTGCAGCCTTAGCCTCCTCTTTTGTCGCTTTTTCTTGGTCTCGGGCAAGTCGCCGTGCCTCCTTTTCAATATCGGAGGCTGTTTTCTTGCGGCGAGGCAGACTCATGAATCCGTTGATTGCCCACAATATGAATGACGCACCTGCTATTATACTGCCCAGTGTATGTTCCTGTCCCGGATTCTGAAAATCGGTTTTAAGGAGGATTACCCATATTCCCGATGCCAATGTCAGTAGCGGTATGATGTATAGCCATATAGGCGCGCCATTAACCCTGCGCCCTTTTACAATCCATACTATCTGAGCTAAAGACGCTATTATAAGCGAGCCTCCCAACGTGATGTTAAGGTTGCCAAGGAAACCTGTCGGCATACACAACATCAGTATACCCCATATCAGGGATATTATTCCCATTCCCGTAGAGAACCATGGGCGCGATATTATGACACCGTTTGCATCACGACGTGGACGCAAAGACGCTATTAACAGAAAAAGACCCGGTATGATAAAAACAATGCCGGCGGCAATAATTACCCAACGTAACATGGGCTGTGAAGTTTCCATTGCCTGATGATTAAAAACAAGCAGGCAGATACCTATCGCTAATGCGGCAAGATAGGTGATTGCGTATATAATTTTCCTCATAATATAATTTGTTTTATATTAACAAGGATTTAACATGCGGAAATGTTTAATCACCGAATATTTATATCACCTCATATTTATAATTGAGTAGAGACGGTTTCCTTGTTACTTAAGTGAGAAATTATCAATGTGAGGATGCCGTCGAGGCTTATTCGGGAGGAGTTGAATGTGAGGTCATAATTGTCAGCCTTTCCCCATTGCCTGTTAGTGAAATAATTATAATAACTTTCACGCGACTTGTCACATTTGCGAAGCTTGTCTATCGCTTCGTCAATTGATGTAGTTTCTCCTCTTGCTACAATGGACTCTGCGCGGTGCATTTCCGGAGCATGGATAAATACACTTAGTAACCCCGGATGGTCCCGCATCACGTAATCTGCTGTCCTTCCTACCATCACGCATGAGCCTTTGCTGCATATTGTCTTTATTACCTCGCTCTGTGCGCGATAAAGGTTGTCTTCAGTGAGGGTCTCATGGCTGAAAGAATCTGAAAGGGAACCATAATTGAATGAAATGAATGAGCGCAAAATCGAAGGCTTTTTCTCGTCGGCTTTCAAGAAAAGTTCTTTGGAAAATCCGAGAGAATCGGCAGCTTCAGAAAGTAGCTCCTTGTCATAATACGGGATGTTGAGTTTCTCTGCGAGCTTCTTGCCGAGAAGTCTGCCTCCGGCTCCGTATTGACGCCCTATAACAATTATAAAATCATTCATGGGGCAAAATTACAAATTATTTTTGTAATTTTGCTTAGGTTATCAAAGAAGTGATTTAAACAGTTTCTTAAAAATTAGATCTTGCTTATGAACTCAGAAGAAATGAAATCTCCTTCAGAAGAAGGAATGCAGATATACGAATATATAGTTGACAATGCGGAGTCCGGATCTTTGCAGATGGGCGATATGATAATGAAATTGCGTCATGCCGATGCAACCGGACAGTTCCTGTGCAGCACCGCAAGGTATCTTGCAGCTGTAGACCGGGAGCGTTTCAGCCAGTGGATAGCCCCCCTTGTGGAAGGAGCGATAGAAAAAGATCGCGACCGCAGGTATATCGGATCTCTTCTGGAAGCTCTTTGGGGTGAGGATTATGCCCAAAGGGCTGAAGAACTGAAGGCTTGTGATGACAATTTCCGCCGTATCTATAAAAGGATTTATTCGGAAGGGGCGCTTTGATGTGTCTCCTGCATAAACTTTTGTCGGAAATTTTGTTATATAGACATGAGAAAGATAATTTATACATTGTTAATGTTTATGGCTATGGCAACAGCTACGGCGCAGAATGCAGCGCAGCTTCCTGCTGGACCGGTGGTGGATATTAAGACATCTGCCGGGGATATTAAGGTTAAGCTTTACGATGATACACCGAAACATCGTGACAATTTCTTGAAATTGGTGAAAGAGGGCTATTACAACGGGGTTCTTTTTCATCGGGTGATTAAAGATTTCATGGTGCAGACAGGAGATCCTGAATCAGTTAATGCGGATTCCACCAAGATGCTTGGCAGTGGAGGTCCCGGTTATCAGATTGATGCGGAAATATTGTATCCCAAGTATTATCACAAGTATGGAGCCTTGGCGGCTGCAAGAACCGGTGATGATATGAATCCTGAGCGTAAAAGCAGCGGATCGCAGTTTTATATAGTGACCGGCCGCAAATCAAATGACCATCAGATTGACGGCATGGCATATCGTCAGACAATGGAAAAGCGTCAGGCTTATTTCCGTGAATTGTGTCGTAAAAACGATGCCAAGATCAATGAGCTTATGAGTGCCGGAAACAAGGAGGCTCTGGAGGCATACCGGATGGAGCTTATAAAAGAAACTGAAACCGCAGTGCCGGATGAGCCGATGCCTGAGAATATACGTAATGATTACAAGACTGTTGGCGGTGCACCTCATCTTGATGGCTCGTATACTGTGTTTGGAGAGGTTATAAGCGGTATGGACACTGTTGAGAAAATGCAGAATGCAGCTACCGGTCGCGCTGACCGTCCAAAAGAAGATATACGTATTATTTCAATGAAAGTTGAGAAGTAGGTCATCTTGAATTTGATAAAACTTGTAACTGGAATTGAATTTTCTAAAAAATGCGCTAAATATACGGGATTATTTTGTCAAGTTAAATAAAATCCGTATATTTGGCGTTGATTTTTAAACCGCCTGAAAAGGTGGTGGATAGTCGTATAAATATGCTTGTCGGTGCGAGTCGCCGATAGTAATGCAAAGACAATAATTATATTGATATGAACGAGCTTGAAAAGACGGTCCCTGTAGAGGAGCCGGTCAACCCCACTCCCTCAGAAACGTGTGCAGTAGAAACATCTCCGGCAGAAGATATCGCTGAAGTTGCCGATCGTGTTGAAGAATCGGCAAGTGATGAGACTCCGGTGAATTACCATAATATGAGCAAGTCCGAGTTGAACGAGGCTATGCGTGCGATATTGGCGGAAGATCGCATGGATGCTCACAAAGAAGTAACTGCAATCAAGCAGGCATTTTTCAATATCCGCAGCCGTGAGACGATGGAAGAGGTTAACGCTTTTGTCGAAGCCGGCAATGATCCCAAAGATTTTTCATCTGTTCCGGATGAGGAAGAATCAGCATTCAAACAGATGTATTCCGAATTTAAGGAGAAGCGTGCAGCCTATCTCGCAGCTGAAGATGCTCGCCGTCAGGAGAACCTTCAGAAAAAGCAGACTATCCTTGATCAGATTCGCACTATTGCTGAAGATATTGACAATGTGAATGTGAGATTCCCTGAGTTCCAGCAACTTCAGCAAGATTTCAAGGCTATAAAGGATATTCCCGCCACTGCCGAAACAGATATCTGGAAGAATTTCCAGACAGTTGTGGAGCAATTTTATGATCATCTAAAAATGAACAAGGAACTTCGCGACCTTGATTTCAAGAAAAATCTTGAAGCGAAGAAAACGCTTGTGGAAGAGGCTCGCAAGCTGGAAGCTCAGAGCGATCCTGTTGCTGCATTCCGTAGCCTCCAGTCGCTTCACGATGAATGGCGTAATATAGGTCCTGTTGCCAAAGAGATCCGGGAAAGCCTTTGGGATGAATTTAAAGAGGCGTCTACTGTGATCAACAAGCGTCATCAGGAGTATTTTGAGCAGCGCAAGGCTGCCGAGCAAGCCAATGAGGAGGCAAAGACAAAACTTTGCGATGAAATCGAGGCTATAGATCTTTCCACTATTAATTCATTCAATGCCTGGACTGCAGCAACGGAAAAGGTGATTGAAATGCAGAAACAATGGAAGGAATACGGGTTCGCTTCAAAGAAAGCTAATAATGCCCTATACACAAGATTCCGTAAGGCATGTGACGATTTCTTTGCTGCAAAAACCGAATATTTCCAGAAGACGAAGGATGAGTTCAATTCAAACCTTGAGAAGAAAACAGCCCTTTGCGAACGTGCGGAGGCTCTAAAGGATACGGAAGATATTCGCAAGGCGGCTAATGAGGTTGTGAAACTTCAGGCTGAATGGAAAAAGATAGGCAGCGTGCCACGTAAGCAGAGCGATGCCATATGGCAACGTTTCCAGACGGCTTGTAATTATTTCTTTGATGAGCGCAAGAAACTCAATTCCGCAAAACGAGATGAGGAGAATGCAAACCTTGATGCCAAACGTGCCGTTATCGTAAAACTTAAGGAATTGCCGCTTGATGGTGACCGCAAGGAAGTGATAGGCAAGGTAAAGGAACTTCAGGCTGAATGGCAGAATATCGGTTTTGTGCCCTTTAAACTCAAAGATAAGGTTTATGCGGAATATCGTGAAATCTGTGATACCCTTTATGGCTCGTATGAAGCTCGTGAAAATAAAGCGCGTATCTCTAATTTCCGTGAGCGTGTGACAGAACTTAAAGGTGGCGGTCACAAACTCGATAGGGAGCGAGACAAACTTCTTCGCGCCTATGAAGGTCGCAAGGCTGAACTGAAGACAATTGAGAACAACATGGGCTTCTTCAATGTGAAGAGTTCCGCCGGCAACTCAATGATCAGGGAGATGGAGAATAAGATCAAGCGCTTGAAAGAAGACATGGCGCAGATTGAAGAGAAAATAGCTATCCTCGATGCGGAGGCTTGATGTATAGGATACGGACAGATAAGTTTACATCACCACTATCTCTGCATCCGGAATGATGCTGAATAAAAGACTGCGGTTGCCAATGAAAAAGGGACCGCAGTTTTGTTATAATTTACATGGAAAGGATTATTTGTAGCATTATTGTAGCATTGTTTGTCGGATGTATTGGTGTGGCTCGTGCGGAACATCCGGAAAATATTGTCCGTGGTGTCGATTTCCAGTTTTATCTGAAAGATGCCGAAACCGGCGATGGTGAATCGATGCGTAAGGTGGCTGTATGCTATCAGACCGGAACCGGTGTTGAAAAAGATTTGCGTGCGGCATGGGAATGGTATGGCAAGGCTGCAGCGGAAGGTAATACGGAGGCTCAGTATGCCATCGGGACTCTTTATCGTGACGGCATCGGGACACGACAGAATTTCAAAGAGTCAGCCTATTGGTTTCGTAAGGCGGCATCCAATGGTCATGCGAAAGCAATGATAAATATTGCCCGCCAGTTTGCCGAAGGTAAAGGTGTGTTGCAGGATTATCGTATCGCTGCCGAGAATTATTGGCGTGCAGCCGAGAGGGGGGAAGATGAAGGGGCATATCAGTTTGCCGTGATGCTTCGTGACGGTAAAGGAATGGCGAAGGATCTTCCGCGTGCCTTGAAGTATTTCACACAGGCTGCAGCTCATGATTATAAGGATTCAGCTCTTCAAGCCGACAATCTCAGGTTGCAGGGAGTGAAAATTAAGAAATAATGTTTAATTTGTTTATATAAATGTCTAATAATAGAGAACTTATACTTATCAATATTTCAGGACCTGATAAAAGCGGGATTACGGCGGAACTGACTGAAATCCTTGCACGTTACGATGCCGACATACTTGATATCGGTCAGGCGGACATTCATCATACACTTTCTTTAGGTATGCTTTTCAAAACTGACAGCCGTCGCAGTGGAGAGATTCTTAAAGAACTTCTTTTCAAGACCAATGATCTGAATGTGAAGGTTACATTCAATATAATCAGCGAAGAGGCATACGACAGTTGGGTCTCCCGTCAAGGAAAGAACAGATATATTGTCACGATACTCGGACGCAAGATAACCGCAAAACAGATTTCAGCCGTTTCGCGTATTATCTCCGAGCAAGGGTTGAATATCGAAACGATTACGAGGCTTACCGGACGCATGCCCCTTGATGAAAGGGAGCAGCCTGCTGCAAAAGGCTGTGTAGAGTTTTCAGTGCGCGGCAACATATGCGACAAGGAGAAGATGCAAAGCGATTTCATGCATCTGGCTTCAGAACTGAATTTTGACATATCCATGCAGGAAGACACGATGTATCGGAGAAGCCGGCGTCTCATATGCTTTGACATGGACTCTACATTGATACGGACAGAGGTGATTGACGAACTTGCCGACCGCGCCGGTGTGGGAGAGGAGGTGAGAAAGATTACGGAGTCTGCAATGCGGGGTGAAATCGATTTTAAGGAGAGTTTCACGCAACGTGTGGCTCTGCTCAAAGGACTCGACGTTTCGGTGATGAAAGATATTGCTGATAAATTGCCGATAACAGAAGGTCTGGAGCGTCTTATGGAGGTGTTGAAACGTTCCGGTTATAAGACAGCAATACTTTCGGGCGGTTTTACATATTTCGGAAATTATCTGAAGCAACGTTTCGGTTTTGATTATGTATATGCCAATGAGCTCGAGATCGGTGATGACGGGAAGCTTACGGGAAACTATATCGGAGATATTGTCGACGGGCAGCGCAAACGCGAATTATTGCGTCTCCTTGCCCAAGTTGAGAATATAAATATTGCCCAGACTATTGCTGTAGGTGACGGCGCCAATGATTTGCCGATGCTTTCAGAGGCGGGGCTCGGCATAGCATTTCATGCCAAGCCGAAAGTGAAAGCTGAAGCGCAGCAGAGCATATCTACCATAGGTATTGACGGCGTGCTCTATTTCCTTGGATTCAAGGATTCTTATATTTCCAAGTAGTTTATTTATTAATAGGAGGTTATCGTGAAAAGGGTATTTGTTTCGGTGCTTCTGACCGTTTTGATGTGTAACATATGTTTTGCTCAAAGTGAAGCGGACAGTTTGGGAAATGCCAAAAGACAGCGTGTAGGTTTAGTGCTCAGTGGAGGCGGAGCTAAAGGTATTGCGCATGTCGGGGTCATAAAGGCTCTTGAAGACAATGACATACCGATCGATTATATCACCGGAACATCTATGGGAGCCATAGTAGGTAGTCTCTATTCCTGTGGCTGGTCACCTGAAAAAATGATCAAATTTTTCACTGCTCCCGATTTCATATATTGGAGCACTGGGGTGATAAATCCGGATCACAAATATTATCTCATGCAACCGTCGCCTACACCGCGATGGCTGACTGCAAATATCAATCTGAAGGACACTACAGATTTTATTAACCAGATATTACCTTCAAATTTGGTTAGTCCGTTGCCAATGAATATTGAGTTCCTTAAAATCTACGGGCCTTATACGTTGCAATGTCAGAGAAATTTCAACAGGTTGTTCGTTCCTTTCCGCTGTGTTACGAGCGATGTCTATCATAAGCGTAAAATTGTTCTTCATGGCGGTTCGCTTGGCGATGCAGTGAGGGCATCAATGAGTTTCCCGTTCGTTTTCAAGCCGATAAAGATGGATGGAGTCTTGGTTTATGACGGAGGGATATATGATAACTTCCCTGTAGACGTGATGGAAACAACTTTCAATCCGGATTTCATTATAGGTGTCTCAGTATCCGGAGCCGATAAGAAACCTCAGCCGGGAAATGTATATAGCCAGTTGGAGGATATGATTATCCAGAACAATGATTATAGTGTTCCGTCCAAGAATGGAATAAAGATCCAGGTTCCTGTACTTAATTTCGGTGTTCTTGATTTCCCTCAGGCTCAGACAATCTACGAAATAGGCTATAAGACGGGAATGGAGATGGTAGATTCTATAAAACGCAGGGTGAGTGCACGTGTTCCATTGGAAGCTGTCAATGCCAGAAGGGAAAAATTTGCGTCTGAGACTCCGGTGTTGACTTTTGATTCTGTAGAAGTGAAAGGCGCAAAAGGGGAGCAGGCGCATTATCTGGAATATCTGTTTGAAGGCAACGGACGAAAACCGATAGGTATAGATAAAGTTGAGAACTCCTATTATCGAGCCGTGACCGATGGCACGCTGCGAAACCTGTTGCCACAACTGGAAACGGACAAATATAAACGGAACATATTGCTCCTTGAAGCTACCCTTCAGAGGCCATGGTCGGTAGGCGTAGGGGGATGGATAACATCTACTGCTAACAGCATGCTTTATGTGGATTTAGGTTATCATTCATTGAGTTTCAATTCGCTTGACATTAATATAAGCGGTTGGATCGGGCAGTCATATCTTGCAGGAATGCTTAGCGGGAAGTTCACGATACGTAGTTCTGTACCTTCATTCATCAGACTCGAGGGAGTAATGAGCCGTCAGAAATTTTATGATTCGCAATTGCTGTTTTATGAAAACTCGACACCAACGTTCATAACGGAAGTGGATAATTTTATACGAGCGTCTTATGAATGGGCAATAGGAATGAAAGCTAAAGGGTACGTAGGATTGGGATATGGATATATGTCAGATTCTTATTATCCGACAAACGTGGCGGATTATGCCCAGATGTCAAAGGATAAAACACAATATCAGTTAGGCGTGATACGTTCGGGAGTGGAAAGTAATCTCCTTAATGACAATCTTTATCCGAGTTCCGGTTATTATTGGAAAGCGAATGCAACATTAAGTTATGAATCATCGAGATATACACCCCACGGTGACAAATCTTTGCGCACGTCTTATGACGGCAATTGCCGTGCCGCCCTGGAAGGATATTGGAAACAATTCTTTCCGGTGCATAAGAAAGTTAAACTTGGTGTGATGGCTAATGCTATGGGCACATTGCAGAAACTGCATCAGAATTATACCGCTACCTTGATACATGCGGCGGCATTCGCACCTACACCATCCACTCAGAATTATTTCAATGAAGCCTTCCGTTCTGACAATTATGTTGCCGCAGGTCTGATTCCCGTATGGAATCCGGTAGGAAAATTGCAGTTGAGGGGTGATTTCTATGTTTATTCTCCGATCCGCAATTTAGTGCCCGATGGCTCGCGTGCGCGTTACGACGGATGGTTCCGCAAGGCTGAATTTATCGGTGAGGTAGCCGCCGTCTACAACTTCCCCTTCGCCAGCCTATCCCTCTACGGCAATTACCTTTCCTATCCGGCGCGCAACTGGAACATCGGCATCAACTTCGGACTCCTCTTCCACGCCCCGAAACTCCTCCGATAACTCAGTCAATATTGTTTAAGGAACTGTTTTAATTTAAATGGTTCCTTAAACTTTTTTGGTTTTTGGTAAAAGTTTTTATAAATTTGCAATAATAGGCATATGATTTAAAATATCGGTGCTTTGGGTTACTTATTGCTCATATATTTATAAATTCAATTAACAACTTATGGATGGAACTGTAAAAATTTTTGACAAGCCTAAATATACATTACGTTGGCTTTGGATACAGACAGCGTTCATTATCGGTGTCTCTTTCATTCTTGCTCTGGTTGCCTGTGGTATCGATCACTATGCCATTGGTAGAGAAGCGGCAGGCTTGTTGGATAATAGTCATTATGGTCTTATATCACAATCCACATCATACTGCTTCTGGCTCATTACAATCACGTCGATGTCTCTGATGTTGGTTGAAATAGCATTTAGAAAGGGTATTAACTATTTGCAATATGGGTTGATCAGCTGTGCCCTTTGTCTTTTTTATCTGCTTCTATTGGCAATGACCGAGAAAATGCCTTTTGGTGCGTCTTATGTGATAGTATCGTTTATGACCATAGGATTAATATCATTGTTCATCAAGGGGATAACTCAAAACAGGAAAGCGATAATCCTGACGCTTGCGATTTTATGCGTTGAGTATGGATTGATGTTTCTTTTGATTTGTATAGGTTCGATGGCTTTGCTCATAGGAAGTTTGTCGTTGTTCGTATTGCTTGCCGCTGCAATGTATTTTACCCTTAAATTAAAAGTCGAGAACGAAGAACTCATCCTGAAATAGTCATGGACAATCATATTATACCGCCTCCACCACCACCACCACCACCACCTTTTACATCTGTAAAGCCTGCCCGCAAGCAGGTGTCGTATGGCTATAAGGTCGTTTTGATCGCTTTGCAGTGTTGTCTGTTGATGTTTGGTGTGCTTGCGGTGTGGGCTCTCTCTTATTCAAGAGAATCCACGAGTAATAGGGTTGTGGAGGAAATATCATCGGATTGGGGTAGTGGCGTCAGTATTCAAGGTCCGGTTGTTGCAAAACACCTTGACAGTGATAAAAAAGTACGTCCTTCTACATTTGTATGCAATGCGCAGGTTGCAACGAAGCCGCTTCATCGTGGCATTTATGAAGCGGAGGTGTTCAATTCATCAGTTGTGATTTCAGGAACATTTGATCGTGACAGTGTTGCTGTCTGTGGCGATTCTTTAATATTCAGGCTGGATATTTCAACAAAAGAAATATCTAAACTCTGTAATCTTAAGATAGATGGAAAGGAATACTTATGGTCAAAATCCCCGAATTGTCTTTTTGCGGAGGTGAAATTTGCAGATATGCCTGAAAAAATTGATTTTTCAACAGAATTTGATATCCATGGATCAGGTGAAATATTTGTAAAGCAGATAGGTCGGAAGTCTTCTGTCGTTATCAGTGGTGAAGCCTCAAACCCATCTTTCAACGGGAGCCGATTACCGAATGACAGAACCTTGATAGACCGAAACTTCAAGGCAAACTGGGATAGTGAGGAGATGCTTGAATATGATGAAAACACAAGAGAATATGTTTCTGATATTGGATCTGTCGGTGTTAATTTCCTTGTCGGTGTAGACAGATATCAGAAAGTGGAACGTTCATTGAAATATGCTATAGTCATTATATTGCTTACGTTCATTTCCGTTCTCTTTGCAGAGATAGTCGTGCGTCATCCTATTCCACTGTTAAACTATTTCCTTATAGGCGCAGCACTTATTCTTTTCTATTCTTTGCTGTTGGCTTTTGTAGAGCACACAACGTTCGGCTTTGCATATTTGATATCGGCAGGAATGACAGTTGCACTCATCATGGGCTATATGTGGAGGATGCTAAATTCGCGAAAGGTAGGCATAACGATAGGCTTGATACTTTCCGCAATATACGTAAGCTGTTATATTATGTTGTGCATATCGACATATGCGCTCCTGTTAGGCAGTTTCATCCTATTTGTGTCTCTTGCCGCAATGATGTATGGTTCGCTTAAGATTAAACGATGATTATGATAGCTTGGTTACTGAATCAATTATGTCCATTCTGATCAGATCCCAGGATTTTCCAAGTAGGCAAATTGGGTCGGGTTCATTATCGGCTTTGTCAAAATTCAGCAAGTTCTGAATCATTTCAGCATAGTCATGCGTATAAGGGAATCGGTCAGAATGGCATTGGATTAAGTAATATAAATCCATTCCAAGATCGAATAGAAGATAATGCAGATCCCAAAAGCTTTTTTCCTTCCACCTGTATAAATGGCATCAAGTTTCATAATCGCTATTTCTTCAACATCTGCCATTCTTATTCCCTCGATTGTTTCTTCCGATCTTAAAAAAGGATCATTCTCATACATTAAATCTAATTTGATTATATTATTTTCATCATATCCAATATAGTACGCCCTTCCCATGCCCACAATCTTTTGTTTGTCGTTGCAATCATAAAACGGAAATTTAGATTGGAGGAAACTTTCAATTTTATTGAAATCAATGCTTTCGTATTCAGCATCAGTAAAAAGGTCTATATCGGAAGATAATCTATATCCAAAGCGTAAACAGAGATTGGTTCCTCCAACTAATCTGAATGGTTTAAATAAACTGCAATCCATTAATTCATAAAGAATTTCTTTGAGAGCAGGGGTTACAGTTTTTAGATGTAATGGCATAATAGATTATGAGTTATAGACCATAAAAATCATTTATGGCTGTTTTTTCTGAAGGATTACCGTATTGGGAAACGCGGTTAATGATGAAGTTTTTGTTCTTACGCCAATCAAGTTTATTCATGTCAATATCCCAGAACACACATTTGCGTATTACAGGAGTGGTGCCGTATAAAACAATTGATTTCTGATTCTTGTCTCTTTGAATTATATAATTCTGTAAGTTAATGAGAAGAGATGGCTCGTAATTCAAAATCTTTTCAATCTTTATTGCGTATGTGTTTTCAATTTTGCGGTGATTGTTTATGATACGATTTAGTGTTTTATATGATATGCCAATGGATCGAGATAAGGCAATTTGGGAGATCCCTCTTTTTTTGAGATCTCTTTTAATTATTGTTCCTATCGGAATCCCTTTATATATATCGAAAACGCTTATCATAATATTACAACATTTGCAAATTTGCCATTGTTGAATTACTTCAATTTGCAAATATAGCCAAAATCCAATAAAATCATAATTAAATTTATATAATCTTCAATATAATCTCTTTTATATTGTCAGGGGCGGCGGGAGGTTTTGGCTCCGAGGTCGCGGAGGCGTTCGGCGCGGGAGAGGAAGCTGCGTGAGCCGCTGGTGAGGCGCGACAGGGCGGATTCGTAACTGCGATGGGCTGCAGTGAGGTTCTTTTCGATGTTCTGCATGTCATTCAAGAAATCTTTGGCTGAGTCATAAAGCAATCCTCCCAAGCGGGCGATCTCCGCTGCGTTGCGGTCTTGTGATTCCTTGCGCCAGATTTGAGACACGAGCATTACCACCCCCATGATCTGAGATGGGGATACAAGAGCTATCTTACGGTCAAGGGCATAGTTGACAAGATTGCTGTCGTTGTCAATAGCAGTCATCAATGCCCCGTCGTTTGGTATGAACATCAGTACCATTTCGGCAGCGTTTTCCACTGATTTGGTGTAATTGCGTGCTGCAAGTTCGTCGATATGTTTCTTTACGGATATTGTATGCCTTTTAATAGCCTCTTTTGCTTCTTGGTCCGACACCGCTTCGCAAAAGTCAAGATAGGCAGACAGGGATGTCTTGGCATCTATTATTATGTTCCGGCTGTCTGGCAGGTGGATTATAAGGTCGGGACGCAGTTGCCGCCCCTCTTCATCGCGTAATGAATTTCCTGAAAGGTCACGTGTTACTTGTGTATTGAAATTAACTCCTTTTTTTAAACCGGCGCGTTCAAGCAATGATTCGAGCACAGTTTCTCCCCATTGTCCCTGCACC
>CAMYSW010000013.1:0-17437 GCA_947297425.1 uncultured Porphyromonadaceae bacterium | reverse complement strand
TGTCTCAGTGTTTAAATCACCATGTCAAACCTCTTCACACAGAAGCTCCAACCACATACAACCACAGAACAACCATTTTTACATTTACTCTCAATCGGTTTTATGCATCTTGAGGTGGTTGTTCCGTGGTTGTTAGTGGTTGGAGAATAAATAATAAAGATGGATTGGTCAGAAATGTTTAACAGTTGCAAAATTCGTGAATTTGGATTAACTTTGCATATCATAACGAATTTTATTAAAGACAACTAATTAACAGATCCGGTTAATGGATAAGAATACACTTAACGGCCTGCTCATGATGCTCGCCGTCTTCCTGATCTTCATGTGGCTTCAGCCGAAGAACAATGAAACTGACAATTCATCTCAGTCTGAAAACACTACGCAGGGCACTCCCTTGGCTGTCATGGCAGACTCGCTGAATACGACAGAGCGCGAATGGCTTGTTAAAAACATTATTGACAATGGCATTCCGGAGACTCTATCAGATTCTACTCGCGCATATCACCTAACTCAAGGTCCTCTCAATCTCACCCTTGCCGGCGATTCAATCTGGGGCACGGTAGAGGTTGACGGCGATAAACTTGCTTGGGGTGACATAGATAGCGCCGACATTAAGAAGGTGGGCATAGACCGCCAGCGCAAAGCGATAGCCGCAATCAAATCAATGTCGGAATCCCTCGGCAAATATGGCAAATTCTCAAAATTCCTTGCAGGTTCGGATTCTAAGGTATTATTGGAAAACGATGTGCTCAAACTGGAATTGAGTGCAAAGTCTGGATCTGTAACCCGCGCCGAACTGAAAAAATATGACACCGAATATTCCTCTGACGAAACCAAGAGCCAAAAGAAAAAGGTTGTCATATTCGAAGGGGATCGTAACCGGTTCAACTTCCAGCTCCCTCTGCCCCAACCGGTAGAGACTGCAGACCTCTACTTCACGCCGCGCCAACTGAACGACTCTACCGTTCTGATGGCTCTCGACATGGGCAATGGAGCATATTGGGGTCTTGAATACACGCTGCCAAAGGGTGAAAGCTATGTGGTAAGCATGAGAGTCGTGCAACACGGCATGGCACCCATTGTGCAAAGCAATGTCCGCAATCTCGGACTGAACTGGCAACAAGACATACACCGCCAAGAGAAAGGACGAATGTTTGAAGAGAGAAATTCCGGACTTTATTACAAATTCGCCGGAGGTTCTGTCGAAAACCTTTCTGAAGCAAAGGATGACTCGGAAGAGCGTCAGTCGAAAGTGCGCTGGATCGGCTTCAAGAATCAGTTTTTCTCAACCGTAATGATAGCTGACCGCCCTTTCAACACCGCAGATTTCTCATCAGAAGTGATCAAAGGGCAGGATTACCTCAAGAGCCTTTCAGCAGCCGCCATTGTTAATGACTACGATTGGTCTTCCGAGAACCCTGTAAATTTCCATCTCTTCATCGGACCTAACCTTTATCCCCTTCTTTCACATCTCGACAAGGAGATAGAAGTGGGAGAAGACCTAAACATGACCAAGCTTATCCCATTGGGATGGAGCATATTCCGGTGGATCAATACGGGAGTTGTGATCCCGGTATTCACGTTCCTCGGCAAATTCATCTCAAACTATGGCATAATAATCCTGATACTGACGCTTTTCATAAAGCTCGTGCTCTTCCCGCTCACATACAAGAGTTACAAAAGCCAGGCAAAAATGCGCGTCCTCGCCCCGGATATCAAAGCCATAAACGACAAATATCCCGGAACTGAAAACGCCATGACCCGTCAACAGAAAACCATGGCTCTCTATTCCAAGGCAGGAGCAAGCCCGATGTCGGGTTGCTTGCCGATGATGCTGCAGATGCCAATCCTTTTTGCCATGTTCAGTTTCTTCCCAAGCTGTATCGAACTTCGCGGTCAGAGTTTCCTTTGGGCGCACGACCTTTCAGCGCCTGACGCAATCATATCCTGGAGCGGCAATATCCCATTGATAACCGAATATTTCGGCAATCACATTTCGCTGTTCTGTCTCCTCATGACTGCGACAAACATCATATACACATACATCAACATGCAGAACCAACCGAGCACCATGCCCGGCATGAAATGGATGATGTATCTGATGCCGGTGTTCTTCCTGGTATTCTTCAACAACTATGCCGCCGGTCTTTCCTACTATTATTTCCTTTCGCTACTGATCACCATAATCCAGACTTATGCATTCCGCTATATAATAAAAGAGGAAGACGTGAGGAAAGCGATGGCTGAGTCTGCAAAGAAACCACGTAAGAAATCAGGTTTCATGGCGCGACTTGAAGAGATGCAGCGTCAACAGCAGGCAATGCTCCGCGAACAGCAGAAGCAGCAGCGAGGCAAACGTTAAGAAGAAGTGAGGCAGATAAGAATTTTTCGCATATTTCTGGCGGCGCTCTTTTTTATCGCCACCACGGCATACCTGATAATCGGACCGCAAGTGCATCCGATGGCAGCCGTGTCAGAAAAAACGCAGATAATTCTGTCTGCCGGAGCCACCGCCATAGGAGCCTTGCTCGCATGGTTGATACTCACATTCATTTTCGGACGTATATATTGCGCGACAGTGTGCCCCATAGGCACACTGTCCGACATATTTATACGAATACGCAGAAAAATACCGAAACTTGACAAAAAGTATTCATACCGCCCGTCAAGACGGTGGTCGATCCACATACTGCTTGTTTATGTAATATGCATATTGGCAGGAGTATTGACAGTTCCGTATATACTGGAACCATGGAACATAATGCGCAACATCGTTTCGATCGTGAAGCCGTCAGCCGTTGAAGCCACATGGATAAACCTCGGCATAGGCGTTGCCACGGGCATGATCGCAGGGACAGTGTCACTGATATTTATAGCAGTATACTCATTGCTGCACGGACGCATGTTCTGCACAGACATATGCCCGATCGGGACTGCCATGGGACTGCTTCATGAGCATAACATATATCATATCGAAATAGATCCGGACAGATGCACTTCTTGCGGGATATGTGAAAACATCTGTAAGTCAGCCTGCATAAAAGTAGTCAGCCGACATGTAGACAACTCAAGATGTGTAAGATGCTTCGATTGTCTTGCCGCATGCCCGGAAGAGGCGATCAGGTATCAGCCAAACCGAAATCGACCGGCCACTCCACTTTTCAGAAAAACAAAACAAACCAACCCATAATGACACCATATCTAACGCTCCTACGCCACATCCTTGATAACGGCAAAATAAAGGAAGACCGCACCGGAACAGGCACAATCTCCACTTTCGGCTATCAGATGCGCTTCGACCTCAGCGAAGGGTTTCCATTGCTGACCACAAAGAAAGTGCACCTGAAAAGTATTATATATGAACTGCTTTGGTTCCTTGCGGGTGACACCAACGTGCATTATCTTCAGGAACATGGTGTAAGGATATGGAATGAATGGGCGGATCAGGACGGAAGTCTTGGTCACATATACGGATACCAATGGCGATCATGGCAGGATTATGACGGAGGTTTTATAGACCAGATATCGGAAGCAGTAAAGACGATCAAAGAAAATCCTGACTCCCGTCGAATAATTGTCAGCGCCTGGAATGTTGCCGATCTAAAGAACATGAACCTGCCTCCATGCCACACTTTCTTCCAATTCTATGTCAGCGATGGCAAACTCTCGTTACAGCTATACCAACGCAGTGCCGACTGTTTTCTTGGAGTGCCGTTCAATATTGCAAGCTACGCATTGCTCTGCATGATGATGGCTCAGGTATGCGGACTGCAACCCGGGGATTTCATACACACTCTCGGAGACGCGCATATTTACACCAATCATCTGGAACAAGTACGCGAACAACTCAGCCGAACTCCCCGGGCATTACCAAAAATGATAATAAACCCTGATATTAAAGATATTTTCGATTTTAAATATGAAGATTTCACTCTCGAGAATTACGACCCTTATCCGGCTATAAAAGGCATCGTATCAGTCTGAACAGACTCCTTCTATTTTATTTCTTCGGGTGTGATGATTCCCGGAGCTTTATCTTGGCATCAATCAGAATCCCATGATGCTCGGCTTCAGGATGACGAATCATATGGATCAGCAACTCTGCAACCCGCTCCCCCATCTCCTCAAGAGGAGCCTCCACAGAGGTGAGCTTAGGGTGCACCATCTCTGACAGCAACGAACCGGTAAACGCTACAACTGAAATATCCTCCGGCACTTTAATCCCTCGCTCCATCAGGCGATTCATCACGCCTATCGCCACAAGCTCATTTATAGCAAACACGGCATCAAACTCAACGCCATTGTCAAGAAGGTTATCTGCCACCTGCCTCCCGGACTCCATATCGACCCCTGCCTCTATCTGAAGTTCAGGCATCACCGGAATAGAAAATTTCCTCATGACTGCATTATAAGCCTTGTCAAGGTTCCTCATCTCACAGCTGATTGACGGACCCTTGATATTTACTATCCGTTTGCGTCCGGAACACACAAGGTGATCCACAAGGAAGAAACCTTTATCATAGCTGTTAACACCAACCATAGGGGCATCCACTCCGTCAAGGGCACTGCGAAGAAACACCATAGGAATGCCACTTTCATACAGTTTCTTGAACAACTCCCTGTTATCCTCATGATTACAATGCGCAATGATAAGGCCATCGAATAAAGAAGTCCCAATCAAGTTTAAATAATCCTTCTCTATCAAGGGATCATTGTCGGCATCACATGTGACTACATAAATTCCATTTTCCCGCATCACGCGATTAATACCTTTCAACACTTTAGAGGCATAAGGCGATATCATCTGATCCACCATCACCCCTATCGTGTGGCTCCTGCCTGTGCGCAGATTGGCGGCTATGACATTTCTGGCATATCCCAACTCCCGAGCCGCTGCAAAAATACGCTCCTTCGTTTCTTTACGTATATTCTTATCATTGGCGAGTGCCCTGGATACAGTAGATACTGACAGGCAAAGATGATTGGCAATGTCTTTTATCGTGGTGCGCTTCATATGATTAGCGATAAGCAAGTAAATAATAAAACAACATATAAGCAAGCAATAAGATATTAGAACTCCAAACTTAAAAACTCAATTATATATCAAATTCCACAGACGCAGATCCGTTGACAATCCAACTACCCTCCGTCTTCTGCAAAGATAATACTAATTTTACATTTCTGCAACCGAACTGCAGATTATTTTCCCTTTTTTCTTTATTTTTTTAAATATTGAATACATCTGTCATATAAGACTTTAAATTTATAACGTTTGCAGATTTTTCAATCGTTATAAATTGATCATTTGATATTTTTTACGATAATATTTGGCAGAAGTATAAAAATAGTATTATTTTTGCATTGAAACGTTAATTTATTTCGCTTCAGAATCATAATAATGGATAATTAGGTGTAAATAAAATTAGGGAACTGATAAATCAGTTTATTAAAGCGCAACAGGAAGAGCATGTCGGGAGACACGCTCTTCCTTATTTAAATTTTTCAGGGCATTGGCTTACACGAACTTAAGGTCTTATGCAAATTTCGCCAAAACAACAGTCAAATTACAATTACAAAACTTAATCTTAACCGATATGCAATCAACTTGCCACATGCAAAACTTGTTTAGGCACATCGCGAAGATTCTTAAGAAGCTATTTAATCCAACAGTGACATCCAGAAATCTTTAAGTTCATCCCATTTCACCAGACAACCTTTATCGGGAAGCGGAGATATATTACGTCCGTTAAGACGCAATGAAGCATAAACCTCTCCACTATCTCCCCGCAACAAAATTATAGCAAGATTGGCAGCTAATGGAGTGATCTCCTGAACCTGCCATGTGTCAGCAAGGCTTTCGAAGTCATCTGTCATGACATAACATCCGGGTAATCTCATTAAAGAGAAAAGTGGAAGAAGCGTCTCGGCATGCCCGAAATATCCATGAGCCTTTATATCCCTAATATTCCCAAGGGCTGAATCGGCATCAGATATTATCCGATTTAGCAAAGGGGCTGTCGCCCTCCCTGCGATATCCGAAACCGGATTGACATTATTACGCAGATAATGAAGCACATTAGAGGCAATCCAACATTCCTTATATTCCTGCTCGCTCATAAACTCCGTAGTAGTTGCAGGCAGTCCCGACGCAAGATTCGCCTGAAGAAGTCCATACATGCTCATTGTAAGATGGCGCAGATGCTGCCGGTCATTTTCATATCCTTTTACAAAAAGCCGGCGCGCCGGTGCACTCGACACATGTTTTTTCAAAAAATCCTCATATACCGGTTTCCATTCTCCATTATCGCGATATGAGGCATATGCCGTGTCGGTAACAAAACAGCGAAGCAAAGAATCGTTCTGCATTCCCGAAGAAGTGTAAAGTTCAACATGAGGATGGTGAATTTCAAGCGAATGAAGGAATTGATACATCGTCATTATAACCCTCGGGACATAAGTAGATTTAGCATCAATTTTTCCATTACTGAAAAGATACGGAAGCATTGCCGACATATCGGTCCCAAGTTTTTGCTCCTCCCTTATCCCGACTTCCGACAGCAAGCCCCATCTTCCGTCTGTACGCATGGAAACCTCACGCAAGAGAGCAAGAAACTTCTCCCCTTGAGCAGTCAGCTTAGCTTTTGACTCTGCTGCTACAAGAGCTTTCGATATTTCATCAATCTTCTTAGGGGATGAAAGGAAACGCGCGCCATGTCTTGCAACATATCCCAAATACACAGGCTTCAAGGAATCACCCCAGGCTACAACCGAATCGCATCTTGAAAAATCATATGGCATCATCGAACCGCTATAAATTGAGGGTTGACTTTTATATTTAACAGCAGAAATTCCCGGAAATGGAATCATTCCGAAGGCAACAATAGTCACGAATATATGTAAAAGCTTCTTTTTCATATAAGAAATTTTGATTTACCGATTTTTTATTAATTTTGCATTTTCAAACAAAACCCACACACCTCTTTATATAAAACAAGTTCGTATAATGACAACAGTTTTATATAAAGAACAAATTTTTCATAAAAAATATTACCACATGACACTCATCGACGGAAAAAAGACAGCCGCTGACATAAAACAGGAAATAGCTGCCGAAGTAGCAGAAATGACCTCACGCGGCGAAAGGGCACCTCACCTTGCGGCAATCCTGGTCGGTCACGACGGAGGTTCGGAAACATATGTAGCCAACAAGGTCAAAGCTTGTGGCGAATGCGGATTCACAAGCAGCCTGATCCGTTTCGAAGATGATGTCACCGAAGAGAGGATTATAGAGGAAATCAAACGCTTGAACGAAGACGACACCATCGACGGATTCATTGTCCAGCTGCCCCTCCCACGTCATATTGACGAGCAGAACATTATCCGCGCAATAGATCCGTCAAAAGACGTGGACGGATTCCACCCCATCAATGTTGGGCGAATGTCTGTCGGATTATCAGGTTTCCTTCCTGCAACACCCGCCGGCATAATGCAGCTTCTTAAACGTTATGGCGTGGAGACCAAAGGGAAACACGCAGTGGTGTTGGGAAGAAGCAACATAGTTGGCAAGCCCATGGCTTCGCTCCTGATGCAGAAAGCCAATCCAGGGAACTGCACGGTAACCGTTTGCCATTCGGCAACTCCCAATATCAAAGAGATCTGCCTGCAGGCAGACATAATAGTTGCCGCTCTCGGTCAGCCGGGATTTGTAACTGAAGATATGGTGAAACCCGGGGCAACCATCATTGATGTCGGGACTACCCGCGTAGCTGATGCTACCCGGAAGAGCGGCTGGAGACTGCGCGGAGACGTAGACTTCGAGAATGTAGCTGAAAAGTGCGATTTCATCACTCCCGTACCGGGTGGTGTAGGACCTATGACGATATGCTCACTCATGATCAACACCCTGTTGGCGCGTAAGGAGAACCCTTATAAATGACAAATTCCGTCATACGGTTGTTATAGATGTAAATAGACCCCAAATCCGAAAACTGAAACCGATATCTGAAAACTGATATCTGAAAACCGAAAACTAAAGCTGTTTAATACACTTCTTCATGAAGAATCTTGTGATAGTCGAGTCTCCGGCAAAAGCGAAGACAATAGAAAAATTTTTAGGCAAAGACTTCAAGGTGATGTCAAGCTACGGACACATCCGCGACCTGAAGAAAAAAGGGATGAGCGTGGAAGTGGAATCCGACTTCTCTCCGCTGTATGAAATCCCTGCGGAAAAGAAGGAACTTGTCAAGCAACTTAAGGCTGCTGCCAAACAAGCTGACACCGTATGGCTCGCTTCCGATGAAGACCGTGAAGGAGAGGCTATTGCATGGCATTTATATGAAGTGTTGGAGTTAAAACCGGACAACACACAACGCATCGTTTTTCACGAGATAACCAAGCCTGCAATCATTCATGCCATAGAGAATCCACGCTCTATAGATATTGACAGGGTTAACGCCCAGCAGGCAAGGCGAGTGCTCGACCGCATCGTAGGCTTTGAATTAAGTCCTATTTTATGGAAGAAAATTAAACCGGCGCTTTCGGCGGGACGTGTGCAAAGCGTTGCCGTGAGACTCATATGCGAACGCGAAAAAGAGGTTGAAGCTTTCAAACCGGAACCTTTCTTCCGTGTCAACGCCGTCTTCACCCTCCCTTCCGGAGAGACTTTCAAGGCTGAACTTAAACGACGCATAGATTCGGAAAAGGAGGCTCTCGCATTTCTTGAAACATGCAAGTCAGCAGGATTCTCGGTTTCCGATTTGAGCATAAAGCCTGTGAAACGTGCACCGGCACCACCTTTCACCACATCCACCCTGCAGCAAGAAGCGGGGAAACGGCTCGGCTTCTCAGTCAACGCCACCATGCGCATAGCTCAGAAGCTGTATGAAGACGGACGCATAACATACATGCGTACAGACTCTACCAACTTGTCTGAGCTTGCCATAAAAGACATTTCGGCAGCGATTGTTTCTGAATATGGGAATGATTTCGTAAAAGTGCGCCATTACCACACCAACTCGAAAGGCGCCCAGGAAGCGCACGAAGCAATCAGACCTACATATATATCAAACAGTTCCATACCCGGAACTCCTCAAGAACAGAAGCTGTACGACCTTATATGGAAACGCGCCGTGGCTTCGCAGATGAGTGACGCCCTGCTTGAAAAAACCAACGTGGACATAGCCGTAAGCGGTTCTGCCGAAGAGTTTAGGGCTGAAGGTGAAGTAGTGAAATTCGAGGGATTCATGAAAGCTTGGAAAATAGACTCCGATTCCACATCTTTCACCCGTTTGCCACACTTAAAGGCAGGAGAAACGCTCCTTAACAAAGAGATAACCGCCACACAACGCTTCACAATGCCTCCGGCAAGATACACCGAAGCATCTTTGGTGAAAAAGATGGAGGACCTTGGAATCGGGCGTCCGTCAACATATGCCCCTACCATTTCCACGATACAAAGCCGCGATTATATACGTCATGGCGAGAAAGAAGGCACACCCAGACCATATGACATCCTTTCTCTCGTCAATGGCGACATTAAAAAGGAAACACTGACTGAAAACAGCGGTAGTGAGAAAGGCAAACTCGTGCCAACGGATGTTGGCATGGTAGTAAACGAGTTCCTGACACAGTATTTCCCGGACATACTCGACTATAATTTCACTGCTCGCGTAGAAGAGAAATTCGATGAAATTGCAGAAGGCAAACTGGGTTGGAAGAATGAAATGGCGGATTTCTACACTCAATTTCATCCTTCAATCACAAAAGTTGACTCCATGCGTCTTGAACATAAGGTAGGCGAACGAATCCTCGGCACCGACCCCAAATCCGGCAAACCGGTTTCAGTCAAAATCGGACGCTTCGGACCTGTTGTGCAAATCGGTGACGCGGCAGATGAGGAAAAGCCTCAATTTGCAAGTCTTCTTGAAGGACAGAGCATTCAAGACATAACACTTGCCGATGCACTCAAGCTATTTGAGCTTCCGCGTAAGGTAGGAACATTCGACGGCAAAGACGTCACGGCTGCAATAGGGAGGTTCGGTCCGTATATACATTATGAAAAAATGTTCGTGTCCATCCCTAAAGATATGGCACCGCAAACAATAACCCTTGATGAAGCCATTGCTCTGATAGAAGCAAAAAAAGAAGCCGAAGCCAACAGGCTAATCAAGGAGTTCCCGGAAATGCCCGGATTAGAAGTGCTGAACGGACGTTTCGGACCATATATTGCATATAAAAAGGAAGGGGCAAAGAAAGCGACAAACTATAAAATACCCAAAGGCACAGATCCTGCATCCCTCACCCTTGAAGAGATAAAGGGCTTGATGGAGAAACAGGATGCAGCTCCTGCCAAGAAGACCCGAACCCGCAAGAAATAGTTCGCCCTCACCTTTCAGAAGCCTTTAAACCTAAGTTACAGCGGATTTGTTATAGTGACAAATCCGCTGTAACTATGTCTGAACTAAACGAAAATAAAAAAAGTAAATCTCAGGAACATTCTCGCGGCAATAATACGGTGGCAAAAGCCGGAATTATTATCGCGGGAGTGGTAGGGGGCATACTGCTTTTGATCGTCTGTGCCTTATGCGCGGCGACATGGTATCTGACACCGGAGCGTCTCTCCAAAATCATAAACACGGAAATAAATAAGCAGCTAAATGCCAAAGTGACAGCCTCCAACATCAATTTCACTTTATGGTCCTCCTTTCCCGAGCTTTGCATAAACATAGACTCCCTTAAAATCACAAGTTATTCTCTCAACGGAATCTCACCCGCCATACGCAAGCAGTTGCCACAAAATGCTGACCTACTTGCCACGACCGGAAAAGTGCAGGGCAGCGCCAACATAATCAAGCTATTAAAAAAACAAATCTGGATCAAAGAGTTGAAAATTGATTCACTCAACCTCAATCTCGTTACTGTATCCGACTCCATTTCCAACTTCAACATACTGAAAAATCAAGAAAAGCCAACTAAGATCCCTTATTTTACAGCTAAGAAAATATCTATTGAAAACAATGCCAAAATAAATATATACGATCACCGCAAACAGACAGAGGTCGACATGCGTCTTTCAAATACTTCCCTATTGCGTTCTGACTCTTCCAACAATTCGTATGTATTATCGGGCAAAGGCAGGATAAATGCTTCTCAGTATGGTCCGGTTGTCTCTGAATTACCTTTCAGTATTTCGGGAGAAACCAATTTAGAGTTCGATCCGTTTCGAATGAATCTTGCAGGTTACAGTATTAGCCTTGGCAACATTTCGGGCACAATAGATGCTGAAATTCAAGCAAATGACAAACCAGAACTGAAAAGTATGTCTTGTAAGATTGACAATTTCAATCCATCAACACTATTGCAATATTTCCCCAAGATACAGATTAAAATACCGGAAGGCATCAAACAGGGAATCATTGTCAACGCATCAGCAAAGCTGAAAACGCCTTACGACATTTCATCAAAACGATTGCCATCCATGATAATAAATTGCAATATGCTTAATGGTGAAATATCTTATGTCGCTTCCAATAAACACACATACACATTAAGACACTCGGACATTAAAAGTTTAGTGGCATTAAACGGTAGTCATCCCGATTCATCATATGTAATCATATACCCTTTCACGCTAAAAGGAGAAGGCACAGACCTACAGATTAGAGCACATGCGTCAAACCTATTCAACGACCCCGGAATCCGTCTGGCAATGAAAGGGACGGCTGATACCGGATTGGCAAATAGGCTCGTGAAGCCATTACGCCATTATAACCTCAAAGGCTTAATCGAATGCGATGCTCTCCTTGACTTCAATGTTTCAGACATCAGCCGAGAAATCCTTGAGAAGATAATGATTAACGGAGATGTGGCGTTACAAAATTACAATCTTAAACTCCCTTCAACCGGACTATGCGTAGCCGGAGAAAAACTCCATATTAATTTTGGAGGCAAATCCACTGAAATAACTGATAAAATTATAGAGAACGGCATATTTGATGTAAAAATAAATGCACCTGAAATACACTTCAATACAAATGGTTATGACATAAATGTCTCAAATCTCGACATGTCAGGTGTAATAACGGAAAACCATCGAATAAGGCTCTCTGATATTCCTTCGTCACTCCCATATGATGTAAATCTAAAGGCTTCATCAATCAATATGGCAAATGAACGGGACTCAATAAGATTATCTGTGAAGGACTTTGCAATAAAAGGGAAGGTCAATACCCGTCCCGGACAAGCATATGCCCATAAATTCGCGATCGAGACAACATGCGGATCTGTAAAAGCCACAACTGGCAGAACCAGGATAAGCATGAAAGATATAACTTCACGATTCTCGGCTTCGGAAATGAAAAAAAATATCATCCCCCTTAAATATGCCATTCCCCAAGAATGGACGGCAGACAGGCACAGCCTAAATTTTATTGACCATTCTCCCGAATACCTGAAATTAAACCTCAACAAAAAGATATTTGACATAATCCGCAAGTGGGAAGCAGGAGTATCAATAAAAGCTGAAAGCGGCACAATATTAAATCCTGCGCTACCATTGCGCAACGGATTCGCAAACCTTGACATTGAGGCATCCTTCGACTCCATAAAGCTAAATGGCATTAACTTCAACTCGCAAGATACCAGACTCAAAGCCACAGGCAAAGTATCTAATCTCAGACAATTCCTCACATCGGAATCCATCGCGCCATTGCATCTCGCTCTAAATGTAGATATGGACACGATCAGGATAAATCAGTTATGCGGCGCATATAATCACGGACTGAAGCTGACTCACGGCCCTGCCGCCTCAATATTGACCGTTATACCTGACACCCTCACATCTTCCGATACAATCTCTCTTATGATTCCACGAAACATTATTGCCGACATAAAAGCTTCTGCAATGATGACTCAATACACCAACCTATATCTCCACAACCTGTCGACAGCTGTTTCTCTCCGCAATGGAATTTTAAAAGTTAAAGATCTTGATGTGTCTTCTAATTTCGGGGCACTAAAATTCAATTTTGAATACGACACATCCGACATTCAGAGGTTGGCAATGAAAATGCAGATGAATCTTGACAATGTAAATCTTGTTAACTTCTTTAGCAATTTCCACACCCTCCTCCTCATGATGCCACAAATGAGAAACCTCAAAGGAAACATTTCGACAGGAGTGGATGCAAAAATGCTCCTCTTCCCAAATATGTATATCAATATGCCCTCAATATGGGCTGACATGAATGTGAAAGGCAATAACATGATGCTACGTCAGGATCCTTTTATACGCCGCATAACAAAAATGATGCTCATACCTGATTCTGAATACATCCGGCTTGCCGACATGGACATACATGCATCCGTTCACGACAATCTCGTGGAAGTATATCCTTTCGATATAAGTTTTGACCGCTATCGGATGAAGTTCGGAGGGCTCAACAACTTCGATGGTGACATGTACTATCATCTGGGAGTAAACAAGTCCCCTATTCCGTTCCCTTTCGGGATAAACATAATCGGCAAATTCAAGCATCCGGAAATAAAATTCGGAGGTGTAACTTTAAAAATAAGGAAAGGGGAAGAAATAACGTCTTCAGTAATGGATAACAAGCATATTAACCTTATGCTCAGACTAAAACTCCTCATTCGCGAAATGATAGAAAAGGCTGCCGAAGCTGACACCACCCCTGAGTCTTTCTACACCTATTAGAAACTACAGTGCTTACCATTGAAGTTGTTTAAACAACTTCAATATCGGTCATTGAAAAATGAGATGAAAATGTTGAAAATTTATCTACAATTTGTGAATTTAGCTTCAAAAATTTACAAAAAATAACTAACTTTACATCTCATTTAACCAATAGTCACCATTTTCGAAATGACATCCGAGATCTATCATGTACCCGCGCTCCTTGAGGATTCAATCAACGGATTGAACATCAAACCAAACGGAATCTACGCCGATATAACATTCGGCGGTGGCGGACACTCTCGTGCCATTCTCGAAAACCTGGGTGCAGACGGACATCTTTTCGGTTTTGACCGCGATTTGGATGCCCTCAAGAACGCTCCCGACGACTCCCGATTTACATTTGTACATTCCAACTTCAGATACATCACAAACTTCATGAGGTATCACGGCGTGAAGCATCTTGACGGAATCATTGCCGACCTTGGAGTCTCATTCCATCACTTCGACGATGCCGAAAGGGGATTCTCTTTCCGCACAGACGCTCACCTCGATATGAGAATGAGCAGGAATGCTCCCACCACGGCTGCCATAATCGCAGACACATACACAGGAGAACAGCTTGAAGGATTATTCCGTGCCTTTACGGATCTCAAAAGACCAAGGAAAGTGGCGGAAGCGATCTTGAAAGCAAGAGCCGTCAACCCGATCGACACAACATTCCGTCTTGCCGATGCCGTAAGGTGTGCCATCAATCCGAAGTCTGAGAAAAAAGAGCTTGCACAGGTATTCCAGGCATTCCGCATAGAGGTAAACGGGGAAATGGAGGCTTTAAAGCGACTGCTTAACGACTCTTCCAAAGTGTTAAAGCCAGGAGGAAGATTAGCCATTATCACATATCATTCCATTGAAGACCGCATAGTGAAGAATTTCATGAAGACGGGAAACATAGAAGGGAAAGAGGAGAAAGACTTTTTCGGGCGAACCCACTCACCGTGGAAGATAATAACCCGCTCACCTATCGTCCCCTCGGAAGAAGAAATTGAACGCAACCCGCGTTCGCGCTCGGCAAAACTCAGAATCGCAGAATTAGCAGCAGACATAAACTCATAGAATCTCTCCGGAATGGCAAAAAAAAATAATAAACAGAAGTCTAAAAGAGGATGGATAAGTGAACTCCGCTACGGACGCTCATTGTCAATCGAATTTTTCAGGGCAAACGCCTGGCTGATGTTTCTATTTGTAGTAGCAATTATCGCATTGATAGGACTCCGTTACAAGACAAAAACCAAAATGGGAGAAATAAAGCAGCTAACAATAGAACTCCAGCGAGCCGAAAGCCGAAAGCTTCAGGAAAAATCACTTTACATGTCGCTTATACGCGAATCGGAAATGGTGAAAATGGTAAGGGAAAAGAATCTCAACCTTGAATTTCAAGAACAACCTCCTTACGAACTAACTGACGATGAAGCAAAATAATAAAAAACATATCCTGTTTCGCTATGGTCTGATAAGCCTCTTTTTCATTTTCTTCGGTATCCTGGTGATGATCAAATTGTTCAACACCACAGTGATTGAGGCAAGTGCATGGAACGATCGCGCCCACCGGGAACTTTCCCGCATTGATACGATACGTCCAGAAAGAGGCAATATCTTAGCAGACAACGGCAACATCTTAGCTTGCAACCTGAAGGTTTACGACATAAAAATTGACCTCCGGCATAATAAAGTGAAGGCATTGCGTGCAATACCATGGGCAAAAGTCGACTCTCTTGCCGACTCCCTTGACGTGCACTATCCTCGCGTGAAAAACCTTCATGCCCATCCCGACACATTCAAAAAATACTCCTGGCATACACGTCTCCGCCGCGAATTGGAAAAAGATCCGGACAAAAGAACCAGGGCACTACGCCTGGCGAGAAACAAGACTCTTGAAGATTTCGAAAAAGTTAAAAGTTTTCCATTCTTAAAAGACTTCAAGGGAAAGGGATTCAGGAATCCACTTTACAAGGAGGAGAGGAATATTCGCATGTATCCTTACGGACGCATGGCATACCGAAGCATCGGAAGGGTCAACGAAAATGCAAAGACAAGACAGATCCATGGCTATTCAGGACTTGAAAAAGACCTTGACAGCCTTTTATATGGGCATCCGGGTCTTGCCAAGAAAGTTGCTTTGACAAACGGGTTTACCAACTGGGTGGCAACTCCGGCAATCAGAGGCTATGACATCCGCACCACAATCGACATTGACCTTCAGGACATGCTCGAAGAAGAACTACATACAGTATGTTCCGACTCGAAAGCAGAATGGGGAACTGCAATCTTGATGGAAGTTAAGACCGGAGAAATCAAGGCGATCTCAAATATTGAGCTACTTGAAGACGGCACATATGGCGAAGCGCTCAACCGCGCCGTGCTTCCCTTTGAGCCGGGATCAGTGATGAAACCCATATCGCTCATGATCGCATTTGAGGACGGGCTCGTAAAATCTGTAAACGACCAAGTGAGTTGCGCTCCGTTCCAGCGCACGAGCGACCCTCACGGTGCCGGAATGAAAACCATGAAGCAAGTGATCGAACAGTCTTCAAATCCGGGAATAGCGAGGGTGATATTCAAGGGATATGAGAAAGACCCGGCAAGATTTCATGACCGTCTTAAGGAACTCGGTTTCTTTGAACCGATTCGATCCGGGATTGCAGGAGAATGCACACCCAGAATCCGTAAACTATTGCCCAAAGACTCTCGAGGCAACAATATAACCATGACGGCACGTCATCTTGACCTTGCACGTCAGGCATATGGATACAACACCGAGCTCCCTCCCCTTTTCACGCTCGCCGTATATAATGCAATCGCAAACGGAGGACGCTACGTCCGTCCTCATCTGATGAAAGGGCTCATAGACGAACATGGTAAAGACTCGGTAATACCGATACAATACATACGGGACCGCATATGTTCAGAGGAAACAGCACGGAAAGTCAGTGAATGCATTGCCGAAGTGGTATGGGGAGAGCACGGAACAGCCCGCGCAGTCCGCGATGACCGAGTCAAGGTCGTGGGAAAGACAGGAACGGCATATCCCGTGGAGAAAGGTGCATACAATACTGCAAAACGGCGATATGCATTCGCAGGTTTCTTCCCATATGAGAATCCTCAATACAGCTGCATCACCCTTGTGCTCGGTCCAAGCGGCACATCAGCCAACCGCACTTCCGGGCAAGTGGTGAAAAACATGGCTGTAAAAATGTATTCACGCGGCAAACTGAATAATTCATCATCTTACACCACCGACAAGAAGGGAGGTAAGCCCATAGTGGTAGGATCTGAGAAATGTGACAACCAGATGCTCGCCTCCTCCATCGGCGCAAGCGGGATGAAACATTATAAGACAGCAAAAGATCATGCGCATGGAGTCGTGCCTGATGTAAAAGGATACGATGCTCCATCTGCCGTCAAGCTCCTTGAAGAGCGAGGCATCAACGTGAAGCTGTCCGGATCCGGATATGTAGTGGCTCAGTCGATACCTGCCGGCACACGCGCCAGACAGGACCAGACAATAACACTTCATTTAAGAATTTAAATAAAACAACTCGACTCAAGAAAGGCTCTGAAACCTTAAGCCTAAAACAAAAATTTAACAGGGGCAAGGTCTCAAAGCCAAAACATAAAAACAACCCGACTCAAGCAAGGCTCTGAAACCTTAAGCCTAAAACAAAAATTTAACAGGGGCAAGGTCTCAAA
>CAMYSW010000012.1:0-17674 GCA_947297425.1 uncultured Porphyromonadaceae bacterium | reverse complement strand
CCCTATTGTCTGCCATACTTGCAACAGCCTTGACATCAGCAACGTTGATTCCGGGAACTCCCATGCGGGAAGTGGAAGATCGCGCCGCTGCAGGTGAGGCGGCAGCAATATCAGCCCTCCGCGACTCCGCGACAGCCGGCTCACTACGTGCCATGAATTTCCTCGGATTCCTTTATTGGCAAGGCATCGGAGTGCGTCTCGACAGGGATTCCGCATTGGCATATCTCCGCGAGGCATCCGCAGCGGGTGATCCCAAAGCCTCCGCAAATCTCGGACACCTCCTTCTTGCCGGATCTCCGGAATTATGTCCCGACACATCACAGGCCATACGCCTTCTTGATTTTGCAGCCTCAAAACGATCACCCTCCGCCATTCGTGAACTTGCAGACTATTTCGAGAAACATCCCGGAGATTCGGCATCAGCTCCGGCAATAAAAAAAGTGGCCGATGCTTATTCACATGGCCACATATTACGATACAATTACAAGAAGGCTATCGAATATTACAACCGTGCAGCCCATTTGGGCGACACTGTATCAAAACGCATAGTCTCCGAATTGCTTGAGATCTTTCCGGACGCCCTAAAGTGAGAATTTGAAAGGAATCTCGGCAGTAGATTCCACAGGCTTTCCGTCCTGTGTTGCAGGAGTCCACGCCGGCATCTTCTTGACCACGCGTATAGCCTCCGCCTCCAGATCCGGATCAACCATCCTCTTCACCTTGATATTGCCGATAGATCCATCCGTCTTCACCACAAATGATATTACGACCACACCCTCTACTCCGTTGTCCATTGCAGCTGCAGGATAAACCAAGGTCTTATTAATAAACTCCGTCTGGGCTTTCTCCCCTCCAGGAAACGAAGCTTTGGTGCTATCCGCCATAGCGGCGGCAGACATACCCAAAGCCATCACAAATATCAATATTAACTTCCTCATAACTTACAAAGATTACTCAGACTATCTTATTATTAATTAAATAAGTGATCACACACTTAAACACATCTTGATTTAAATAAGTAAGTAATTAAAATTAACCGATATATGCAAGTAATTAAATCTTGCACTATAAAGCTTGTTCTTTTTGACTGTTTTCACCTTGTAATTCAGTCGCATATGCCTATATGCTCCTTCATTACGCGGCTAAAACAGCTCAAAATAACGGCGTTTTATATGTGCATTAATTTTTATTACTTACTTAAAATATCCAAATCACCTCTGTGCTTATTTGTATTTAGACAATTTTTCATACAAATGGTTTAAAGGACATAAATTAAACAGATCTCCTGTTTAATTTAAAAAGCTGTTTAGAAATTTCATATGATAGAAAAATAAGTTGTTTAAACTCATTTGCATAACATAAAAAATTAGTTTTTTATGTTGGTTTTATGTTGGTTTAAAAACTTCACAAATAAAAAACATCAAAAAATTTGGATAAAAAGAAAAAAGGTTGTAACTTTGCACCGCAAAAGAGATATGATATAATTTATATCTTCACTCTTCAAGCATGACTCCGTGGCTCAGTTGGTAGAGCAAATGACTCTTAATCATTGGGTCGTGGGTTCGAGCCCCACCGGGGTCACTAAGAGGTCTATCAGACCGACGAATTCCTCTGAAAATCGTTGATTTTCAGAGGTTTTTCTTTTTACCCCTGTCCCCGATCGGCGCAAAATATTGAAACTGCGGGTGTGCAAAAAGGTGGCAATAAAAATTACACCATGTTTTGCCACCTCGAAAGGCTCTATTTTATTATTTTTCAAAGATATACAAGGGGAGATGGTAGCAAATATATGCCACCTTTCAAGGTGGTTGCAGGTGGCAAAGAATAATCTTGAATTTCATCAGAAGCAGGCTCACGAAGCCTACTATAACAGCCCTTGCCGCCATTTTTAGCTACCGACATAGTTAAAAATATGCACAAGGTGGCAATTTGAGGTGGCAATTCTGCATTATTCTTAGAATTGGTTGTTTTGCCACCTCGCAACCCCGGATATTTCATTTGTCCTTCGGATTTACAGTTTGTGAAACCGAGAAAAAATTTGTATCTTTAGTTTAACCATTAAAGCCACAAGTCAAATGAAATTATCCAATGAGAGTTACTTCTCGCTGAACTTCATGGTCAGGAGAAGCCGCCCGAACAAAGAGGGCGAATTTCCCATTCTGCTGCGAATAACTATGAATAGGCAACGTGCGGAGGTATATACCAACCGGTATGTATCTCCCAACAACTGGGATGCGTCCAAAGGTCAGTCGAAAGGCAAAACCAAGAAAGACCTTGAACTGAACCGCTACCTTGACACCATCCGTACCAAAATCTGCGAGATTCACAATCAGCTCGTCATGCGCGATGAGATGGTCAATCCGGACACTCTGAAAAAAGCCTTCCTCGGCAAGCTGCAAAAGCCGACAATGCTCTGTGAGGCGTTCCGAGAACTCAACAAGAAGGTAAAGGACAAAAATGAGAGAGGCGACATCTGCGAGGGTACGCGCCTGCGCTGGGAGAGATGCGTCAAGTATCTGGAGGAATTCTTAATCGACAATCAGGATGTTAAAGACATTCCGATGAAAAAACTGACTTCGGGCATGGTTGACGACTTCGAGCATTTCCTGCGCATCAAGAAAGGTTGTGCCAACAACCATGCCAACGGCAACCTCACCAAAGCCGCCGACCTGCTCGGCATATCCCATAGAACACTATGGGAGAAAAGAAAAAAATACGGACTTGCATAACGTACCACTCTTAAGGTGGTATATTCAGTTGTTGGTGGTACGTTATTTTGATGGATTTGTACCACTTTTGAGGTGGTATATTTGGGCATTGGTGGTATATTTTCGATGTTCATATCAGAACTTTCCATATCATGGATTTGTTTTGCAACTAAAAAATAGTTACTTTTGTGCCAAAATATAATTAATGGGAACAAAAGAAAAATTGATAGCCCGATTCACAACGCTTCCAAGTGATTTCACATGGGAGGAAATGAGGCGTTTGCTCGTTGCTTTGGGATATGTTCCGGGCAACAAGGGCAAGACATCCGGCTCCCGCGTAATATTCAAGGGTGAGGGCTTGAAGCCGATAATGCTCCACAAGCCACATCCCGGCAATATCATCAAGGGATATGTGATGAAACAGGTTTATGATTATCTTAAAAATGAAGGACTGATATGAATACATTGAAATATAAGGATTTTATCGGCTCGGTCGCTTTCAGCGAGGCGGATAATGTTTTTTTTGGAAAGATTGAAGGCATAGACGGTCTTGTGAACTTCGAGGGCGAGAGCGTTGCAGAACTCACCAACGCTTTTCATGAAGCGGTTGATGACTATCTCGCATATTGCGCCGAAGAAGGTATTGAGCCGCACAAGAGTTATTCCGGCTCGTTGAACGTGCGCCTTACCCCCGACATCCATACCCGTGTTGCCTATCTCGCCAAACAAGCCGGAGTGTCTATAAACTCGTTCATACGCACGGCTGTCGAAAAGCAGATTGCCGCCATGCTTTGACCATGGTTTTATCTGTATTCCGAAAACACTACAATTTTGAAGTAAATTCGGAATAGCGGATACAACAAATTTTAAATAGGCGGAGTTAGGAATAACGCCTAAAAAGTCGTAATTTTGTAATACCCAAATGGAATAATGGGTAAGGACATTGAAATAATGCCGTGTGCAATTCGTGAATAGCGGATAGCGAGGCATTACAATATTCTGAATACTACTTAGTTACAACGATATATCCCGGCTTCTCCAGGGTCACAAGACAAAATGCCAAATGCAGAGAAACGCTGAAATCACTCGATTTTCAGCGTTTTTTCTTTTTTGCCCAAATCAAGGAATTATGAAAAACGATACGGTCAGGTGTGAATGATGTGTGAATGCTCACGTTTGTGAGTGATTCCACTCACAGTTGCCGAATATCAACTGTGAATGGGCTGAACTTCCGAATGTTAGCAACTCTAATCCATTCACAGAGTGGGTGCCACGACTATGCTGTTTTCGCAGTGTAATCTTATTCCAAATAGCCTGATTCTCAATAAAATTTTATAACTTTGCATATATAATACCACTGATTTTATGACGATTGATTTAGACTACATACAGCATTTGGCTGAAAACCATGAAGGTGTTGACGTCGAGTTTAAGGAGACTACCGGGCAACTTAACCGTGGTATGGAAACATTATGCGGTATGATCAACGGCTCCGGAGGTGTCGTTGTTTTCGGGGTATCGAACAAAGGCAAAATCATCGGTCAGGAAATTGGTGACAAGACCACCCGTGAAATCGGGGAGGCAATCAATAAATTCGATCCTGCGGTTGACATTCAACCGATATATGTGCCGGTTAACAATTCCGACAAGTATGTTATAGTATTCCCGACAGATGGATTGGAGACTGATAAGCCTTATATGTGGGACGGCAAACCATATCGCAGACATGACAGTGTAACAAGTGTCATGCCCCGTGAAAAATTCATCCGGCTTCATGAGCTTTAGCACGCTTTGAAATACACATGGGAGTCTAAGGTGAATCAACAGCTGACCATCGGAGACCTTGACGGACAGCTTATTCAAAATGTAATCCAGAGTGCCGTAAGGCGTGACCGCTTGTCAAGCATAGCGCTTAATGACGATGTTCCGACAGCGTTGAAGAGACTTAATCTGATTAAGGACGGGGAATCTGCAATTCGGCGGCGGTATTATTTGGAAAAGATTTCACCGATTATCCTCAATGCAGACTTCGTCTTGCCAGATTCAGAGGCAATACCAAACGGGATTTCATCGACAATCAGCAAGAGGAAGGGAACATCTTTCAGTTGGTAGATGCGGCAATGTCCTTCTTTTTCAAGCACCTTAATCTGTCCGGGACGACGCATAATCTACTTTACCGCGAAGATGAACTTGAAATTCCGTACGATGCGCTGCGCGAGAGTGTCGTGAACTCTCTTTGTCACATGAATTGGGGGTATGAAGTTGTCACTGTGGGGATTGCCGTCTATGATGACAGGATTGAAATTGAGAATGCAGGTCGGTTTCCGGTACGCATATCTCCAGATGCTTTGATGCAGGAGGAAGAAGAACATCAGGGAAATACTTCGCTCCCTCCAAATCCTGTCATAGCCAATGTTATGTATCTTGGTGGTCTTATCGAACATTGGGGACGTGGACTGTCAATGATGGCAAGAGAATGTGACCGAGTTGGATTGCCGACTCCTACGTTCTATCAGAACGGCACTATCGTCAAAATCATTTTTGCACGTCCCAAGTACACAGAAAAGGATACAGTTGGAGTAAGTAAGAGTAAGTAAGAGTAAGTCAGGAGTAAGTAGGAGTACGGTAAAATCGCCTACCACTACCGGATTACTAAAACTTATAAGGTCCATTGGAGAAGATTGGTATTCCTCATACGAATTATGTGACATACTGGATTACAAATCACGCAGTTCATTTGTAAGACAATATGTTAATCCCGCAATACAAAATGGGCTTATTACCCTTGAAAATCCAGACAAAACCCAATGCTCCAAACCAAAGATACGGATTGACATTGAAAGGCAAAGCCTTGTATTACGAGCGAAATAATGACCCTCAAAGAGTACAGATTGACCCTCAAAATGATCCTCAAAATATTTTAGGGAATCAAGATGACCCACAAAGAACACAAGCTGACCCTCTAAAAGATGCTGTTGTCGATGCGATAAAGAATAATAATAGAATCAGCCGTGTAGAGCTGGCCGCTATTGCCGGATGCTCTGAAAGCACTATAAAGAGGCGTTTGAAAGAATGGAATATAGCATGGCTCGGTCATCCCAAAACCGGACACTGGGTACTTGTCAATGACATTCAATAACGGATGCTTAAAAGAATTTTTAACACTGAAAACAGCCTGAAATCAGACTATTATAGCTACTTTTGCGTTGTAGATATACGAAGAACATTGAAATGTCCGGGTGTGCAAAAAGGGAACATCCATGATTTTCAAGAATTATAAAGTATTGATAGACAACAGACTTAACCCTGTTTCAGATAAATTCCACCGGGGTCACAAAGCAAAATGGCAAAATGCCGCAAAGCACTGAAATCACTTGATTTTCAGTGCTTTTTTAATTTGCCAAAATTTCAGAACGGCGCAGAATACAGAGGTAGTGAGTGAGTCATTAGTGAAACACCACGCCTCTCGCAGTTTTCGCAGCGCAGTTTTCGCAGAGGATGACGTGGGTGAATGACATGTCGGGAATTTGGTCATCTTCGATTTTTTGCTTAATTTTGCTTAATTTTTGCTCCTCACCACGCGGTGTGGTCGGGATTCTTGCGCTTGTTTTACTAATGTTTACCCTATATTAGGTGGTTACGGACTCATGAATAAATTGATCATATTATGTAAATACCCACTTTTCAGTGGGTATTTACAGATCATATTATCGATAATATGCGTTTTTGCCTGCAATGCGGCAATGGCGCAGACAGCCACCTATTCAGCAAAAATATATTTCAATCACGGAGATAGCAGGTTCGAACCGGGATTAAACGACAACCGCAGGGTAATGCAGAAATTGCTGAAAGAGGTGAAACGCCAGAATAAATGCGGCAATATTGAGCGTCTCCGTATACGTGCTTATACGACACCTGATGAATTTGGCTCGGGCATGAAACCTCTAAGCGGCAAGCGATGTGACGAGCTCGTTGCCCATATTGTCTCGCAAACCGGCATTGACGCAAGATTGATAGACACTTCTACAGAATGGACAGACAGGATCGGACAGGACGGTGAAATGTGTCCCGATGCCATAATCTATCTATATTTAAAAGATCCGATCGCAAGCATCATATCTGGTTACGATCCTGCTACACAGTATCATTTCTTATCTGACAAGCCGGCTTCAAGATTTGCCCTAAAAGTCAATGTATTATATGCCGCCTTACTCCTTCCCTCTATCGAGTTTGAATGCAGACTCGGAAAGCGGTGGTCAATAGGACTGGAAGGAAACATGGCATGGTGGAAAAAACGAGAACAGCACAAATGCTACCAGCTCGCAATCGTAAGTCCGAACCTGCGCATGTGGTTCAAAGGCAACAGTCTCAATCGCGGACTATATGTCGGAATTTTCGGCGGCGCGGGACTTTATGACCTTGAAAACGTCACCCGGGGATATCGCGGTGAAGGCGTAATGGCGGGAGTGGGAATAGGATACATGTTCCCTTTCGGCAAGGCATTCGCAATAGAGGCGGAAGCCGGTGGCGGGTGGTTGCTTACAAGATATAAGGAATACAGACCCTTTGAAGGGCACCACATTTATATCCGACAGCAAAACACCAACTATTTCGGTCCGCTTAAACTGAAACTCGCATTTGTCTGGCGGTTTGGGAAAGTAAAAAACAAGAAAGGAGGGGAAAGATGAAAAAAACGGCTGTTTATATTTCAACTGCAGCTGCGGTCATCTTCATGAACTCTTGTCGCGAAGAACTGTGCTATAACCATTTCGGATCGGCATCTATGGATTTCTCCTGGCCTGGCACTACCGACATTCCCGAAGATGAAACGCCTGAAGGGATTACCGTTATCGTTTATGACAGTGAGACCGGTGAATCTTATGAATATTATATCTCAGGAACAGGCGGTGATATAAACTTCGGAAGCTCGGGCACGCACTCCATGCTCATATACAACAATGACACGGAACGTATACTATTCTTCGACATGTCTGCGCCCACCTCCGCTTACGCCACTTCCACACCTGCCGGCATTAAGCCGCCACAGAGCCTGCGCGATATCCATCCCGACGAGATCGCTCTCAATCCCCCGGATATGCTTTATGCCGCATATGTCACGGATCTTCCTGATGTCGGCAATCATGAGCAGATGCAGGTTCCGGCAACCATGCGTCCTCTCGTTTTCCGTTATGACGTGCGATATGAGTTCGAACACGGACTAAACCGCGTATCAGAAGTGCGCGGTGCCCTTGCCGGAATGGCGGAAGAGGTAATAATGCACAACGGGACAACAACATCATCAACAGCCACAATTGTCTACGAATGCTCCCTCACCGCTTATGGCGCACATGCCGACATAACCTCTTTCGGCATTCCCGGATATACTCCCGGCAACACATCGCGAGCCTCCGGGCGCTATACACTATGCCTCGAAGCAACCCTTATCAACGGAAAATCTAAGGTCTTCAACATCGATGTCACGGATCAGCTTACCACGCAGCCACGCGGCGGAAATATCACCGTATCAGGCTTGAGGGTGGAAGACAATGAAGGCAGCACAGATTCGGGATTCGATCCCGATATTGATGATTGGGGAGACCACGAAGACATTGACTTTCCAATAGGAAAACAATGAAGTTATGATTTAAACAAAAAAATGGTGCGCTAATTTTTTAGCACACCATTTTTTGTTATGAACAGACAATTAGGTACCTACATTGAAATCCGTATCAGGATTCTCGGTCCAGTCCTGAACGCCATCTGTGGCATCCACACTAAACTCGATTTTCTCAATACCGGCAGCAGAGCCGTTAACTGTTACATTATACGTATAAGCATTGCCGGTAACCCAAGAAGGTTGTATGTTACCCCTTACATAGTCCGAATATATTGTATCATCTCCTTGCTTAACAACAATCTTGAAACTGAGGGTAAGGTTGTTTGTAGAATATGTCACAGGAAGCACGAATCCCGCAGACGTCACTAAATCCTTTGCAGGCACAGCTTCGACACCTTCCGAACCCGGCTTGGCAGCATATATAGTGTTATCAGAGCCTTCAAGCCTGAGCGTCACTTTAGTCCATTGTGAAGCACCATCGTTATATTCCACTGTTCGTAGCTGATTGCTCCATCCTCCTGTCTTGGATGAAAAATCAGCCTTGTCATAGACATTACGAAGCTCCACATCTGAAATTGTTATTGTAAAATCAGGATCAAAACCGCTTTTGAATTTTGCATTCACCTTAGCAAGAAGATGCTTAAAGCTCATTGCCACCTTTTCATTACCGGTTTCCTTTCCTACTGCCTGAGACTCGGCAAAAACGAGATCATGCTGATGAGTGTCATTACATACGAATTCAGTAATCTTGAATGTACCGGCATCAGCACCTTCAGTCGAAAATGTCGCCGTACCATAATTCAATGCCAAATTGTCACAGCTATAGCCATAAAACTTATAGGAAGCATCCTTTATCCAATACTTTGAAGAGCCCGAATAAGTCCAGTTGTCTCCATCCTTCGACACCTCAACACCATTGAACAAGGTGTGATAGTCCGCCTGTTCCGGAAGGGTATAACCTCCGAACACAAAGAACTTGGAAAAATTGGCATTAGTGACAGCACGAGTGCTGTTTTTCACATGTGAATTAAAACCGATAATCGCACCCGATTCTTGATTCTCTTCAATCAGATCTGTTTGAGTACATGCAGTCAGTGCAAGAGTGGCTGCCGTAAAAAATAGAACTTTTTTAATCATAAATACGTTAGTTATTTCTTAAAGCGGCGCAAAATTACAAGATTTTAACTAAAAAATGGCACATGCTATCATGTTTAACTTTCATTAACATTAGGAAAAGTTCATTCAATTGTTAATATTTTAACATAAATTAACTATTCGGGGGGGGTATTTCGATTTTTTATTTGTAATTTTGCCGCGCTGAAAAAATGACATGGCTGCAATGCATCAATGATGTAGCAACCCTAATTGCCTATTATTTCAACATCAACCTAATTTACGGATGAAAACACGCCGATATTCTTATGAACAATTAAGCGTTATCGAAAATACACCTATCATAAATTTACCGACACAACCTTTTCATCCTTAACTCTTGAGCCTACGAATTACACACATCTCCGCAGGCCCTTGATTCATACGCCGCGCAACATCGTTTAAAAGCGTGACATTTAATTTTCCAATCGCTGTTAGTTCCTCTTTCAGGGGAGCCGATAGTTTATGCTACAAGAAAAAGGAAACTTATAATTTTTATAATAAACAAACAACTTGTAAGTATGAAAAGAAATTTCTATGTCTTACCCGTGGCCTCGCTTCTCGTAAGCGGTCTGGCCGCCTGCTCAAGCAACGAAATTCCGACTCCAGATGAAACGGAATACGGAAAACTTGCATTCGCTATCAATTTCACTCAAGCCAACAGCACCAGAGCTGAAGGCGATGGTGAGGGAGAAGGTGACGGAGGCGATTCCACAACCGAGCTTCCCGGCCCCTCCACAAACGGTTCCACCAATACCGATGCCATTTCAGACGCAGTGCCCCTGACAAGCTGGGATAATGTTAAAAGCCTTCAGATATTCCTTTATGACGCACAGGGCGTAATTCACTTCTCAGACCTTATCGATGCGGAACGCATCAAGAACACTCTTCAGACTAATCCTACCGAAAGCGGAACGATCACATACACATATTCCAACGTACCCTCCGGTAGTTACCGCCTGATGGCAGTTGCAAATGCCAACAGTGCCATCCAGTCTATAAAGACCGAAATCGCAGGTACCCTACAGGCATGGAACGCCAGCAACGTGATGAACCGTTTCATATACAACTGTAAGATCTCTCCGGCAACCAGCCAGTTCCCTCAGTTCTATCAGAACCAGGTTGCAGCCAGCGGACAGAGCCGCAGCGAGGTGCCATTAGCTGAACCAACCGAGATTTTCCTCGGGCAAGGCTTCGTGAACGGCACAGACCCTGCCGTGACAGTGATCTCCGGTCAGACAACCGCAGCAACCATCAAACTCAAACGCGAGGTGTCACTTATGCGTCTGCGTGTTAACATCGCAGGAGAAGAAGGTAAGACAAACAACGCCGACGTAAACTTAAACCCCGACGGAAAAGTCAACTTCCTCAAAGACGCAAGCATAATGATCGCAACCGTGCCTGACTATGTGATCCCGATGGCTCAGGACCGCATGGTGAACGGTGAAAAGGTATATGCAGGAACTTCCGGAACATCCTCCGCCTCTTCAATACTGGTTACCCAGCCGGTGGAAAGCGCACGTCAGTTCTACACTTCAAACCCCACTTCCGGATATAAAGAGGGCGGCAAGATCATCGGCATCGAAAACGACAAATATAACGCCAACGCTTGGCGCGACATCATCGTTCTCCCCAACAACAACCGCCAGCAGCTCTCCGGCGTATCAGCCAACGACCCCCTCAAGCAGAACCGCTACCTCCTCATCATATCTGCAAAAGGTCTTCCCGGTCATGTCTGCAAGGAAGGCACCCTTACAGAGGAGAAAACCGTATATTGGGTAGGTTACATCAACCAAGGCTTCATGGCAAACACTATCCGCGAGGTTAATGTCATCTTCCGTGACGGCGGTTCCATGGAGCTTCCCGAACGTCCTGACAACGTGGGTAACCTCACTGTGTCTGTCGGCGAACCTCTTGACTGGGATTCTGCTATCCTGGCATCCGAGCTTGAACTTTAATCCATTATTATTTCCGGAGAGACGACCTCCGTCTCTCCGGAAAAATTTCCCTACTCCCGTGAAACAGGACAATCCGGCACGGGAATACAAATTCCACATTCTAACGAGAATAACAAATGAGTTTGCGCAGATTCGCGATTTACGCCGCATCCTGCCTGACAATGCTCCTTGGACTCGGTTCATGCACCAACGATTATTTTGAGGATGACATGAACTACAAGGTTTTCGTGCCCGAGTTTAAAGAGCGTATAGTCAGCAACTGCCGTGTGCTGGTCTGGGATAAAGAGACCGGAAAACTTGTTGGCGACATATTCGCCAAAGTCGGACAAACAGGCGACAACGTGCTCGACGCGGGCATTTTCGCATTCCGCATCCCGCCGGCAAACTATAAGACATGTGTCCTTACCGACACGGATTCCGTAAGTTTCAATGATATCGACGACCTGTCTATTGCCTCGTTCTGTCTTGACGGAAAAGATGAAGAAAACTCTTTCAAGGCACCGGCTTACATGAGGTTTGACTATATCAAAAGGGAAATCGAAACTTTCGGCATCAACGTGACCGACACGGCTCGCCTCGAATTGTATCCGGCTATTATAAAAGTGCGTTACAGAGGCACCGACATATCAGCAGAGGCAGTGAAGAAAGCTGCCATGACCTTGACAGGAATAGCTACGGAACAGAAAGCTGATCTCGACACAATCACGTCGGGCAATCCTGATTCCTTCACACGCTATGACATCAACGAAGTGCAGCCATGGCCTGAAGCGGCAGAGGGAGCTAAATTCGAGTTCTCCGGACTGCTGTTCCCTACCGTAAAAGACCAGCTGATGCATCTCACTCTTGAGATGAAAGATGAAACCGGCAAGAAAATAAGGAGCTACAGCTTCGCATTGACCAACCGGGAATCCAAACCGATAACCATCCTGCACGGCAGGACATTCATAATTGACATTTATAACGAAGGATTCATGATAACCATCGAAGGATGGGACGAAACGATCCAAGGTGGCTCCGTTGAAATTGACGGAGGACAAAATAAATGAACCGACCTCTCTCACAATACATGACACGGCTGAATACCGGAAGTCAAACAACAAACCTGAAAAAGATGAAAACTATATTCCGACATATACTCATCGCTGCAGCGCTCATCGCGGGAAGCGCGACAGCCGACGCCCAGATGATAAAGGTGAACGCTCCGGCAATACTTGTCGGCACACCCAACATCGGTTACGAGCACGGACTGACACCCCACATTTCGGTCAGTGGCGACATAATGTGGCTCCCCTATCTAAGCAAGAAACATGAAGAGGTGTTCCGCTCCCTTCAGGTGGCAGGCGAATGCCGCTACTATTTCAAAGAATCGGAACATATCTGCAACAAAATCGCCAAAGGATGGTATGCCGGCATATACGCGATGTATGGCAACTTCAATATCGGCCTGTATCGCAACAACGACATGGATCAAAGTTTCCGACGCCAGGGATGGGGCTGCTCAGCCGGTGTGAGCGGTGGCTGGAAATATGAGTTCAACCGCCATTGGCAGATTGATATAAACCTCGGAGTGGGATACGCACATCTTCAATATGACAAATATAAGCTCGGAGGTTTATACAGAAACTATCCTATGAAACGCAAGCAGACAAGAGGCTGGGTAGGTCCGACAAGATTCAGCGTAAGCGTCGGATATATCATAGACAATGGCTGCAAAAAAGAAAAGGAAAAGGATATAGAGAACGAGACCCGACAACTATGATCCAATGACAATGAAGACAGTAAAATACAGTATCATCGCAGTAGCTGCCACCCTTCTTCTTGGAGCCTGCTCCAACGAAGCGCTTGAAGGGCCGGACAGTCATGCGGTCAGACGCATGACCCTGAAATTCGGTCATGGAGGTGCCGATGCCCTTACCCGAAACACTCTGCTATATCAGTTCCATGATGTGGTGAAAGGCAACGGAGCCTACCTCAAAAGACCGGAACTGACATTGACGGGAAATCATTCGCTTACTTTCTCTCTGGGAGAAGGACGATGGAATTTCGCACTCGTTTCAGGAATGACCTCGGATGTCACAGATCAGATCACCGAACCCGAATATGGCAAAACGCCCGAAGAATGCATAATGATACGCAACGACCGCAGGAATGCCGACGGGAGTCTTGCCGATATGCCCGAACTCTACACCGCCTTTATAAAAGGTGTGGAATTATCCGGAAAATGGGTAACGGACGATCTCACGAACGTGGATCATTTCCAGCCGGACAAAGATTATAACTATCCGGCACAGTATACCCGTAATCTCGCCATGGTGAAAGTGATTTTCGAGAAATCGGAATATTTGGATATCAATGCCATCCAGAATCTGGAGATCACCAATGTGCCGACCACCCTCAACTGGGACGGAGGTTTATATCCTTCAAAATTCAAACCGGAGGTAAGTGAAGTTCCCCTCAAGGGTGGCATCAGCCTGATTCCGGTCGAAGGTGAAGACGGTCACATGATCGGTGCAAATACACTCAGCTACCTGATTCCGGCTCACCGGGGCACAGACTACGCCTCCCCTACATCTGCGACAGATACCACTAAATGTCTTCTTCATTTGAATGTGGACCTTACGTGTGACGACGGATCGCACGTGATCAAGAAAGATCTGATTCTTCCCCGCGCACCGCGCATGAACGGCATATATGAAGTGAAAGTATCTTACAACAAGCGTCAGTTGAACGTAACCACGGAGATCATTCCATGGATCGACGAGAACATGAACGCCAGCATAGCCAACAACGCCATCGTCACCGACAAAGGAGAGGTGGGCATGGCCTGGAAAGATACACTTCGTGTGCAATGTCGCACTCCATACACCGTGACCAAAGCCGCCGACGCTACATGGCTGACAGTTAAAGACCTCGGCAACAATGCATATGAACTCACAGCCAATACCGATACATATGTCGACAACAAACCTCGCAGTTCATATGTGTCTGTCATCTCGGGAAACCTTGAGAAACGTGTGCCTGTGACCCAGAGACCGGACAAAGGTACGATCCGGGTTCACCTACAAGGTCAGCCTACGGTAAAAGAGATGTGGCTCAGCCCGCCGCACAATCAGAAAGAAGTCACTGTGACATGCACAGGCGGTAACTGGAAAATGCTCGACAACCTGAAAACGGCGAGCGTCTCCGGAAATGCAGGCGTAACAAACAACGTGAAAATGACACGCAAGCCGGATGCTGACATTTATGCCGAAGATTTCAGTGAAGCATACGGACGCGGACCGGTAGTGTTCAAAAACATTCAGACCCTCGATACTGACACGATCTTCGTTGACAATCTTTTCATCGGAGCAAAAGACGAAGTGATCGAGATCGCACAGCCTACCTCACGCAACGACACCCTCACCACCACAACCGACGTGGCTGTATACGGAGGTTTGAAAGACGTTGTGATCAAAAGTCTCCCCTCTTTCATCGGTTCATCCGGAACATTCTTCGACAAGAACAGCGGAGTATTCACATTCCGCTCAATCCGGCATCCGACCGGAGAAGATCAATGGGGCGACATCGTGCTCGGTCATAAATCCGATCCTGACTACACTGTCACGCTTCCCATTGACCAGGCAATCCTCGTGGTGATCCCGGAATTTGACTATTTCGTCGTGAAATTCACTTGGGGTTCAAAAGATGTTGACATCAAGTGCGGATTTGCAGGAAACCCGACATCTGTGGTTTATAGAGACAAGACGTTCAATACAAGTGCCGTGTCTAACCTTAACAACAAATATGTCGGATGGAATCAAGGAAACAATACTTCATTCGGTGGAAAGACAGTGTTGCGCTGGGGTGGTGACGCCACCGGTGGTCAGGGAGAAACGGTATATTTCAACGCACGTGAAATAAATGCCTATCCTTATCCGGGTCAGAAAGGTGTCGCAACCAATGCAACCAACATGATTCCGCGAACGCTTGACCTTCGTCTTGCAGCCGGATGGTATACCAGTGGAGCATCCGGAAACATTACCTGCACGATATATTGTTACCTCGGAGGAACCATGAACCAATCCGGCACAAACTTCAATAACGCAGGAGGAAAAACTGTGTTCACGGCAACCAAGACATACAACATTGCTGCCGGCAAGACTAAACCCAAGAACTCTTACCTGCGTTTCTGCACCATCACCTATGACCGCAAGAAACACTCAGCCAACATCAAGTGGGACGGTTCAACCATTGTATAAGTAACGAAAACCTTCAACATGAAGCTATTCTTTAAAATATTCACTTTAGCCGCGCTTGCCGCAGGAACCCTCAGTTCCTGCGGTAGCGATGTGCCGGTCAATACAGAATCGCCGGAACACCGCCACAAAGTGTCGGCAACAATTTCCGTAAGCCTTCCGGGGCAAGAAGAGAAAAAGGCGCTCACAAGGGCCGAAGATGGGAATCCCGGCATAGACACCGACATCCAGACTGTCGACGGACTTGTATTTGACGAGAACGGGCTGTTCATAGAACGTCTACCCGCCAACTACATAGACTATTCCGATGATGGCATAAAGATCGTGTTCCTTTTCGAACAGGTGGATTTAAAACGCACAGTTCACATAGTTGCAAACGCACGTGAAAAAGACACCAATCACGATAAACTTGACTTCTCTTCCCTCACCGTCGGTGCTCCCGAATCGGTTGTAGGCACCTTGAAGACAGTGCCGATGATGTCTTCGGTTGAGAATACACAGGATCACATCACACCATTAGTGATGTGGGGACGCATCGTTCTGGATTCCGGAATAATGCAGAACACAGAAATGAAAGGTGTGAAACTCCTGCGTGCCGCAGCTTGCGTGACGGCAAAGACTGCCGAGGCGTCAGCATCAAACAATCTCGGAGATTTTGTTCTTGAAGGATTGTCTGCATGCAACTTGTCTCCGGAAGGATACCTTACGCCTACCACCACCGTGACAGCAGCCCCGTCTGCGACCCCCACAACCGGACGACCCACCGGAACAACCTTTGCAAACGCATCAAAAACATGGGCAGAGGGACCGGTACCGTCAATCTATGTGTATGAGCGCAACTGCACCACTACAGACTATATGGGGGTTATCATAAAGGGATCATATAAAGGAGATAGCGGGTATTATAAAGTAATACTTGTTGACGCATCGGGTAAACCCTACAACATAATCCGCAATCACCGCTATATATTGACAATAAGCGACGTGTCAGCACGTGGCTACCATGACATTGCCACTGCCGTGGCATCCAATCCGTCGAACGCGCTGAAAGCTACATTGGTTGACCAGAATCCGGATTATTCATCCGTAGCCGGCGACAGCCAGTACATTATGAGGATGGACTGCAACACCGCCGAAATTTATGGAGCCAACACCGACAACGCAGAACTCAACGATGTCATCATCGCAACCGTATATAGCGACAGGGCTGTGCTGCCATCGGTTAAAATATCCGGAGACAATGAATGGATATCAGAAATAAGGACAGCACCGGAAGGCGGCAACAAATATTCCGTCATAGCAGACCTTATCTCCGACGGATCCGACCACGAAGCAGACATGATAGTGAGAAGCGACAACCTCGAATTGCCATTGAAGCTAAAGTGGCATGTAAATGATGAATACAGACGCGGGGACAATTCCTATACGGTCAAACTTATCAACGACGGTGAGAAGAACTGGAACGTTATCGTGAAAAGCGGACAAACCGCAACGCCCTGGTTCGGACTTATAAACGATGGAGAGACACCCATAAACGTTACAGGCACAAGCGGTTTCGTGACAGAGATCAACAGCCGTTACGATCCGGGAGCATACCTGCATGTGAACTTCGGGCAAAACAACACCGCGAAGCTTCACAAGACCTGTGCCGCTCCAGACGAATCCCCCGTCTCTTCAAACCTGATTATCATAAGACATCAATAAGCAGTGTATCGATTATTATGCCGAACTCCGGACATCGTGACGATGCCCGGAGTTCTGATTATCCTATATTATCTTATTTCTACTTTACAAGGATCTTGACGGCTTTTCCTCCTTGGCGGCGGATATAGAGTCCCGGTTCGTTGCCACTGACCTTAACGCCTTGCAGGTTGTAAAACTCTACAGGCGCATCTTTATCCTCTGTTGAAACAATGTCATTCACGCCTCCGGTCTGGGGTGCGTCTCCGTAATAGAAGACATGAACCTGATTGATATTGGATGAACTTTCCGTATTAAACATAT
>CAMYSW010000011.1:0-18212 GCA_947297425.1 uncultured Porphyromonadaceae bacterium | reverse complement strand
CTCCGGCGCCTATCATGTTGGTGTACATCGCTTTTCCTGGATATCCGGAAGCGCGCATGACATTATTGTATGAAAATGTGATATTTTGCAACACGCACCCCGGAAGCACCCATAGCATAAACTCGCGTGCATATGGTAGAGAATTTTGTGAAGCTCCGAATATTTTAAGGATGGGATCTATAAAAACTGAAAATGCGCCTACGTAGACCAGTCCGATTATGAGGGTGAGCTGCACGCAGTTGCCCAATATGATTTCAGCCTGTCGCTTGTCGTTTTGTCCGAGCACTATGCTGACTCTTGTTGCGGCACCCGCTCCGATAAGCATACCGAGAGCTGTAACCAGGTTCATGACCGGGAAGGTTACCGCAATTCCGCTGACGACATTGGGATCGTCGATGGCGTGTCCGATCACTATCGAGTCGATAATGTTGTATATGGCGCTTACCACAGTGCCTACAACGGCGGGAAGACTATATTTCAATAGTATTCTCCAAATAGGAGCCGTGCCTAATTCGCGTAGTCTGTCGGTATTGCTGAGTGTTGCTGTAGCCATATTCTCTCTCGGTTAAATTTTCAAACTACAAAATTACTCAAATTCTCGCTAATTTTGATTAAATTTGTGTGTTATTTATGTTGAATGAGCGTTAACGCAAATGTTATAATAACTATGCTCAATATTGATAGATTCATTGCGGAGAATGTCACGCAGCGGGAACAATCTTTGTTCGTGGATGATATTCGTTTAAATAGGGAGGCTCTTAGCCGGGAGATTGAAGGTAAGAAAGTATTGGTTGTCGGAGGTGCCGGTTCGATAGGTTCCTCTTTTATACGTGCCCTGTTGCCTTTCCGTCCTGCAAAATTAGTTGTGGTGGATCTTAATGAAAACGGGCTTGCCGAGCTGACACGCGATTTGCGTTCAACGGAAGGGCTTTATATCCCGGAGGATTACGTCACTTATACTCTCGATTTTGACTCTCCGATTTTCAGGAGGATATTCCGGGAGTGCGGTGGATTTGATATAGTCGCGAATTTCTCGGCTCATAAGCATGTGCGTTCGGAGAAAGACCGCAATTCTGTGCAAGCTCTTCTTGAGAACAACGTCATAAAGGCAAAACGTTTGCTTGACCTTCTTTCATCTTGTCCTCCCGAGCATTTTTTCTGTGTATCCACTGACAAGGCTGCAAATCCGGTGAATGTGATGGGGGCGAGCAAGAGGGTGATGGAAGACTTGATAATGGCTTATTCGGACAGGTTTAAAGTTACAACGGCTCGTTTTGCGAATGTCGCATTTTCAAACGGATCTTTACCCGCCGGATTTATCGAACGGATCATGAAACGGCAACCTATTGCCGCACCGGAAGATGTGCTCCGTTATTTTGTTTCTCCTGAGGAGAGCGGACAGATTTGTATGCTTGCCTGTGTGCTCGGTCGGAGCGGAGAGGTCTTTTTCCCAAAACTTGGCAAGGAGAAAATGATGAGGTTTTCAACGATTGCTGACCGTTTCCTGAAATCACTCGGCTATCAGCCGCATTGTTGCTCTTCGGATGAAGAAGCGAAACGTTATGCAGCAGAAATGCCGGAAGATACTAAAGAATGGCCTGTGGTATATTTCCGAAGCGACACTACCGGTGAGAAAGATTTTGAAGAGTTTTTTGTTGAAGGCGAGAAACTTGATCTTGACCGATTCTCGGCTTTGGGTGTGATAGAAGAATCTGCGCATCGACCGATGGAGGAGGTTTGTGTTTTTTTAAACTGTCTGGAGGATATTTTCAGAAAGGAAAACTTTACTAAAGCTGATGTGGTTGATGCCCTCAAGGGATTCCTTCCGAACTTTGAACATGAGGAGAAAGGAAAGCATCTTGACCAGAAGATGTAGAAGGTCATATTGCTTCAATGTTGGAAAAATATATAAGTTATGAATTGCCTGATAACGATTTGTGCCCGTGGGGGGTCTAAGGGGATTCCCGGCAAGAATGTAAAGCTTGTTGGAGGAAAACCGCTTTTGGCGTATACGGCTGATGCCGCGCTTGAGTATGCACGTCGGCACGGCGCTGAAATAGTGCTGTCCACGGACTCTGAGGAGATTCGTCGGGTTGGTGCGCAGTCGGGAGTGCCAACAGACTATGAACGTCCGGCTTTTCTTGCCGATGACGTCTGCGGTAAACCTGAGGCGATAAAGGATGCTCTCCTTTATGCCGAGAAGTATTATGGTAAGAAATATGATCTTGTTATTGATCTTGACGTCACTTCTCCAATCCGCACTATAGGGGATATTGAGAGATGCGTGGAGATGCTTGTAGAGAACCAGGATGCTCTCACTGTCTTTTCAGTGAATCCATGTGCCCGCAATCCATATTTCAATCAGGTGCAGGAGGGGGAAGACGGCTTTTGCCACGTGGTGCTCGGTGGTCGTTACACCACGCGTCAGGGAGCCCCGAAAGTTTATGACATGAACGGGTCTATCTATGTGTACCGCAGGGAAGCCTTGGATTGTGAAGATCCAAGAGCTGTCACGCCTCGCTCAGTGGCATATGTAATGGATCATATCTGTTTCGATCTTGATGAACCGTCGGATTATGATTATCTCTCCTTCCTGATAGAATCCAAAAGAATTGAGCATATCTTAATATCTTCGAAGTAAGTGAATATACTTATAATAGGACTCGGCTCAATTGCACGCAAGCATATCGCTGCATTGAGAAATATTGATCCTGAGGTGAATATCGCGGCTTTGCGCTCGTCTCGCCAATCTATTCCCGAACCCTTTGTGCGCGATGTCTTCACTATAGAAGAGGCAAAAATGTTTGCCCCCGATTTCATTATAATTTCCACTCCGACAGCTTCTCATGTGAAGAGCATCAGGATGGCTTTGCAATTGAATGTGCCGTTGTTTATTGAAAAGCCGTTGATACATACTTTAGAAGATGCAGGAATTGTATCGGAGATTGAGGAAAGCGGTGTGCTGAACTATGTTGCCTGTAACCTCCGTTTTCTCGGATGCCTTGATTTCGTGAAGAAGGCAGTGGCAAATAGGGGTAAACGTGTAAATGAAGTCAATTGTTATTGCGGGTCTTGGTTGCCCGGATGGCGGCAGGGCGTAGACTTCCGTAATGTGTATAGTTCACGTCCGGATATGGGCGGGGGAGTGCACATAGACCTTATTCACGAGATTGATTATGTCTATTGGCTTTTCGGGATGCCTGATTCTGTTGTAAGTGTGTTGCGCAATAAATCTTCGCTGGATATTGAATCTGTTGATTATGCCAATTATTGCCTTTCGTATCCCGGTTTTTGTGCTTCTGTGATACTTAATTATTTCCGCCGTGACTATAAACGGACATTGGAGATTGTATGGGAAGACACCACATGGAATGTGGATATGGCGCGTAATCGAATCACGGAAGGTGATCGTGTCATATTTGAATCTTCGCAAACCATTCTTGACACGTATGAGGTGCAGCTAAGATATTTTATTGACTTGGTAAAAGAGAGGTCCCGCCATTCTTTCAATGATGTGAAAGATGCATTAAACACCCTTGGAATTGCATTGTCCTGAACGTGCAGAAAGCAAATTATGAGATAGTCATAATGAACCTGACTGCCTCATGGATTATATAGGTCTGTATTGCGGTAGTCAAGAATTTCGGTAGCGGCTCGGAGTGCCTCGCGGGCATTTGAATCCGGGTTTATTTTGATTGCCGCCAGGTAGTCGTTGATTGCAAGTGAACGCTTGCCGGCTCCCCAGTGTTTCATGCCGCGTGCTGTCAATGCCGCGTCATCTTCCGGATGTGAATTGACGTATATTGTCAAAGCTTCAACCGCTTCTTCATATGTGGCGGTGCGTATGTTCTTTTTTAATTCTTCAAGTGTCATTTTTTTATGTTGATTTCAGAAATTCTTGAAATTTAAGCATTGAAGTTGTTTAAACAACTTCAATTTCTCAGACCTTATTTGATATTTTCAGATGTTTAATCTGTATTTCACAGGGATATTCTCTGTGAGGATACTTGCTGTTGCATAAATATGGAGGCGAGCGGATCAAATTTATCCGTGCTTTCGGTGGTGAGGAAGTTGAGTGTGCCGCTGCGTGTGCATTTTCTCTCTATTTCCGGATGACGTTGCAGATAATTAGCGAGGCTCTCTGACACCAATTCACCTTGAGGCAGTATCTTTATATTATGCGGGGTATATTGTCTTATTTTGGGTAACAGGAGGGGATAATGTGTGCAACCTAAAATAAGTGTGTCTATCTCCTTGTCTTGAGATAATATTGCGTCAATATATTTTTTAACGAAGTAATCTGCTCCCGGACCATTAAATTCACCTGTCTCTACAAGGGGTACCCACATGGGACAGTCTTTTTCTGTGACGTGCATGTCTGGATACAGTTTCTCAACTTCCATAGTGTATGACTTGCTAAGGACGGTGCCGGGGGTTGCAAGCAAACCTACATGGCGTGTATTTGACACTTCTCCAAGTATTTCAACCGTTGGGCGTATTACGCCCAATACCCTGCGGTCGGGATCGGCAACAGGGAGAACTTGTTGCTGTATAGATCTCAGTGCTTTGGCGGAAGCGGTGTTGCATGCAAGAATCACCAGGTGGCATCCGCGTTTGAAAAGCTCTTCGACTGCTTGGCGGGTGAATTTATAGACAATATCAAAACTTCGCGTTCCATATGGCGCCCGCGCGTTGTCGCCGAGATAGAGGTAGTCATATTCCAGGAGATGCCTGTGTATTTCCCGAAGGATTGTCAGACCACCATAACCGGAATCGAAAATTCCGATAGGTCCCGGAGTTTCGCTGTATATTTTCATCTATATGTCGGTAAACTCTTTGATCTTTGTTTATACAGAGAAAGCGAAGTCCATGGACTTCGCTTTCTCTGTATAAATAGTTATTTCTTATTTGAGTCCTAACTTGGCTTTCACAAGGGGAGTGATGTCTTCTACGGGCGATGCGTAGAAAAGGATCAGGTCAGGAGAATAATTCTGAATCATGCCGAATCCGTTTTCTTTGCCTACAGATTCAATAGCCTCCTTGATTTTTTGAGCGATAGGAGCCATGAGAACCTGCTGCTGCTGCTGAATGTCGTTATCAGCATTCTGCATGAAAGACTGAATTTTCTGCTGATAGTCGCTAATCTCACGTGTCTTACGCTCGCGGATGGCGGGGAGTTCGTCTTCTTTCATTTTCTGGAACTCGTCAACCATGCGTTTGTATTCATCCTCAAGACGGGTAAATTCGTCTTGATATTTTTTCTGTATTTCCTGAAGCTTTGTTGATGCGGTAGTTGTCTCCGGCATTGCAGACATGATTGTAGGTGTGTCAACGATACCGATTTTAAGTGTCTGGGCAGAGGCAAACATAGGGATAGCCACTGCTACGGCGAGTAAAATTTTCTTAAGCATTTTATTTAATTGTGTTTGTTATTTCAGGTTCCTTATTTAAGCTGTTACGATTCGTGTCGGTGATCATAGCTGAGCAATGGTATGTATCAATATGATTACCTCTTAACAACCTAAATGGCTATAATGGTGCAAAGATAGTTAATTTAACTAAATATGCAAAATCCATTTTCGCTTTTGAGATACTTTAAATATTTCCTTGCGGAACTATGAAAAGAAGTTAAACTATTTGGAATATCCAAGTTTGGCAAGGACTTCATTGCTGACGTCTATGCGCGGAGAGGCGAAAACGATGCTCTGGGAAGATGCGCGGTCGAAGATGGTCATGTAGCCTTTTTCTTCAGCAACAGCCTTCACTGCGTTATATACGTCTTCCTGGATGGGTTTGATCAGCGATTGACGTTTCTTGTAAAGTTCCCCTTCCGGTCCGAAATATTTATAACGGAGGTCAGTTGCCTCTTTCTCTTTAGCGACAATTGCTTCCTCTCGTTTCTTTTTCTGCTCGTCAGTAAGGAAAACCATATCCGACTGATAGTTCTTGTACATGGTTTCCGCTTCTTTGGAGATTTCGTTAACCTCTTTCTCCCAGCGTTGGGAAACCTGGTTCAACTGTTCGTTTGCCATCTCGTATGAGGGAACATTGCGCAATATATATTCCATATCGACGAGAGCAAACTTCTGAGCCGAAGCTGCAGCGATGCCGACAACGGCAAGACACAATGTGATAAATACTTTCTTCATATCTTTTCTGTTTTTGTCAATTAAGACATTGAGGTTTTCTAAAAGTTTAAGCCGTTAGAGATTCTTAACAATTTAAAATTCTTGTCCGAGAATGAAGTGGATCTGTGAGCCGCCTCGCTGTCCCCATACTTTGTCGAAACCGTATGCCCAGTCAATACCGAGGTAACCGAGCACTGAAAGGTATACACGTGCACCCACACCGGCACTGCGCTTGAGATTGAAGGGGGAGAAGTCTTTCACGTCATACCATGCATTTCCGGCCTCGGCAAACGCGATCGCGTATATGGTGGTTGACGGTTGTAGAAGGAATGGGAAGTGCAATTCAAGGGTAAACTTGCCATAAGCATATCCTTCGTATCCTGACGGGGTGAACTGTCCGTTCTCGTAACCGCGCATGGAGATAGTCTCGGTGGCGTATGTGTAAGAACCGGTCATACCGTCTCCTCCGAAGTAGAATGTCTCAAACGGGGTCTTGATATGTTTGTTGAATGAACCGAGCAAACCGAAGTCGGCGCGAGTCATCAATACGAGTGTCCATTTGCCGTCCGGATCAGTGAGTGGAGTGAAGGTCTTGCTCTTGAAACGCAGTTTACAATATTCGATCCAGCGATAGAGCTGGCTACGTGCAGCTTCGCGAGATTCGATGTTCTGGTTGTTGTAGCTTGCGTCTTCGGATAGTTTCGCCCAGTTGCGTTTGCCGAAGAGGGAGGCAGGGGGGGTCATTGTCAAGTCTATCGAGAATTGGGAACCGCGACGCGTATAAATCGGGTTGTCGATTGATGTGCGCGAGAGCGTCAGACCGAGTGTGAGCGAGTTTGACGTACCGTTACGCATATAATAGAGGTAGTCCCAGTTCTTGAGGTAATACCAACGATAGGCGAGTTGAGCCTGGAATTGGAAATAGTCGTCAGGCCAGCTCAGACGCGTTCCGAATCCGAGGCTTACGCCTGCAAGCTGAAGCACCTTGTTGGGGTCATAAGCATTCTGGATAGCATATTGTGACGAATAGTTTGTATTGTGAGAATATTGGTTATACATTGCGTATTGCCATGCATTACTCCAAGAATCGTTATAGAAACTGGAGTTGATACCGGTAGAGCGGCTATAATCCAATGAAACCGAAAGGGAGTTCGGACGATTGCCTCCAAGCCATGGGTCGAAGAAAGAGATGTTGTAGCTTTGGTAATACTTGGCATTGGTCTGTGCGGATATAGAGAATGTCTGACCGTCACCGCGTGGTATAATACCTTTGTATGCTCCGGGATTGAAGAGGTTCTTCATGGAGAAGTTGGAGAAGGAGAGGGCAACTTGTCCTGTGACACCGGTCTGTCCCCAACCGAACGAAAGCTGCACTTTATCGTTGGCTTTTGATTCGAGACCGAACACTATGTCTACGGTTCCGTTTGCTTCATCCGGCTGCGGGTTGATGTCCATGGTTTCTGGGTCAAAATGTCCACTGGCTGCAATCTCTCTCGCAGAGCGCATGAGTTCTGCACGCGAGAAAAGGTCACCGGGGCGTACGCGCAGTTCGCGGCGTATTACCTTCTCGTAGAGCTGGTCGTTACCATTGATCACAACTTTGTTGATACGAGCCTGAGGACCTTCGATCACTCGCATCTGCAGGGTGATGCTGTCGCCATGCACTTGCTCTTCGATAGGGATGATTGTAGAGAATAGGTATCCGTGGTCAGTGTAGAGGCTTGATACGGCATCTTCATCTTCGCTCAGACGTTTCTTCAACATTTTCTGGTTATATGTCTCACCGGGATACATGCCCAGATAAGCATTCAGTGTCTCGGTCGGGTAAACGGTATTGCCGACCCATTCGATGTCGCTGATATAGTATTTCTTACCTTCGTCAATAGTTAGGAACACGTCAACATGCTTATCATCATATTTCGCAACGCTGTCGTGTGTAATCTTTGCATCACGATATCCCAACTCGTTATATTTGTCAATGATCCTTACGCGGTCATCTGCAAAGTCGCGGTCAACGAATTTCTTCTGACTGAAAAGCTTGAGCAAGTCATTGTTTTCGTTGGTTTTCTTCATGGTGCGCTTGATCTTGCGGTCAGACAGCACTTCGTTCCCATTGATGTAGATCTTGTGAACTTTCACCTTGCTGTTCTTATTTACGTCTACGTTCAATATAACCTGATTCTCTTTGGAGAGGTCAGGATGCTGGGTTATCTTTATTGCAGCGTTTTTGAAACCCTTTTTAGCGTAATATTCTTCAATGATTTTTTTAGCCTGAGCTATGATATTGGGTGTCAACTGCTGACCGGACACCATGCCGAGACGTTGTTCGAGATCTTTCTTTTCACCGCTTTTAACACCGGTGAAAGTCATTTCCGACATTCGGGGCTGCTGCTCGAGGGCGATCTCAAGCCATACTTTGTCTCCTGCTATCTTGTCTACATTGATCTGGACCTTCGAATATAGTCCCTGACGCCAGAAACGTTTGACGGCACCGGTGATCTCGTCGCCCGGGATTTCCACACGATCGCCTACCGACAATCCGGAATACCCAATGATCAGATAATCGTCGGCTGAAGGCACGCCTGAAACCCTGATATCCGCTATTTCATATGTCTTCGGTATCGGGGAATACACGATGTCGGGATTGAACACGGTGTCTACGGCTGATGCTGGCTTGATGTCAAGTGCGTATGCTCCTGCGGCGATGCTGAAGCAAAGGAGAGTTATTAATGTCTTTTTCAGATGTTTCATATATGTTCGAAGGAATCGAAAAATCATCGTAATGTAGAATGTTTTTTATATAGTTGAGGAGTTGACTTGGTCTGAAGTTTTGCCGAATCGTCTTTCTCGGTTCTGATAATCTATCAAGGCGTCAAGATAGGCGCTATTGTCAAAATCAGGCCATAGGATATCGGTGAAATATAGTTCGCTATATGCTATCTGCCACAATAGGAAATTGGATATCCTTTCTTCTCCGCCGGTGCGTATCAATAGGTCGGGATCCGGGATATTGCGGGTGGAGAGTGCATTGCAGATGGTTTGTTCATCAATAGACTCCGGATCCAGTTCACATTTTTTTGCCATTTCCGCTATTTCTTTTGCGGCTCGTGTTATTTCCCAACGAGAGGAATAACTTAGGCAAAGCAGGAGATTGAGTCCTGTACAGTCAGCTGTCTCTTTTACGCCGTTAAGCAGACTTTCCCTTACTTCTTCAGGCAGGCGGTCTGTCTCTCCGAGGATGTGGATTTTAACATTGTTTGCTTTCAATTCAGGGGTTTCGCGACGTATTGTCCATCCTATGAGGTGCATCAATGTGTCTACTTCCGCCTGAGGTCGGTTCCAATTCTCTGTGGAAAAGGCATATAATGTGAGATATTTTATCCCGAGGTCGGAGGAAAAGCGGGTGATGCGGTTGACGCTGTTGACGCCTTCGGCATGACCGTCGCTGCGTTCTCGGGCACGTTGACGCGCCCATCTGCCGTTTCCATCCATTATGATTGCCACGTGGACGGGAAGGCGATCAGGATCGAGCATCTTAAGCTTTTTATTTATTTCCTCCATATGTCGGTTATCTATTTCCCAAAAGGGGATGTTAATCTTTATAATTGCAAACGGCACACCGTTTGCTAAATTCATAACTTATGGTTATGCTCATGGTTGAATACCAGTCGGTATTTTTCATGAATGAACTCTTGATCCCATAGGGATCTTTGAGAGCTTCTCCGTCAAGACGGTCAGAAAACGTTTTCTTCATGAGAAATTCGAATCCTATGTTCCAACGCTCGGAGAGCTTGTATTTTACGCCAACCCCGAGAGGAATGTTGAAGGCTGCTCCCATTTTATTGTCAACGCTCCAGAGGGTCATCCCAACTCCTGCGGCAACATAAGGGGATAGGCGTTTTAACTTTCGGTAAGTTTCACCGATACCGTAGTTGAAAAAGTTAAACTCCACCATCTCTCCTATCTCGTAGAAGTTTGTAGAGAACTTGTAGGTTTCTCCTCCGGGAAAAACATTTGTCATCTTGGAGGAATCACCACGGAGATTGCCTGTATAGAAGTTGGTTTTAAAAGCCCATCGAGGATTTGCCATATATCGGAATAATAACTCGATGTCCCATCCCGGGTTGCTCCAGAGGTTTGATGTGTTGGCATCGCCAAGATATCCGGTCATGCCTAACCCGGCTCCTATGTCGAAGCGGTAATCCTCTTGTGCGTTGCCTTTTAATGTCGGTAGCGAACAAACGAGGAAAAGGATTGCGGATATTGCGAATCGTCCTGTCACTGTGTCAGATCACTGGGGTGAAGGAGAGGCGTGCAAGCACACCGCGCCATATTGTGTTATATAGATCGCCCTGTGGATTGAAACCTCCCAAGAGGTAGATATAAGGGCAGTCCCAGTAAATATTGTCTCCGTCAACTTCAATGTTATGACCGCGACGTGCAGCTTTCTTCCATGCATCGGAAAGGAGTGCCTTTTTACGCACGGTCATGACTACATTGTCACAGCCTGTCATTGTGGGAATCTCTTTGGGAAGTTGCAGGAGTTCGCTGCCTTGTCCCCAGTTCACACCATTGTCGTATGATATGTATACGGTGCGGTTTAAAGTGCCGTCGGTTTTTCTACCTCCGATTATCATCCATACCGGATATTCCGTCTGGGTCCATGTCGAAGAAGTGAAACGATAACCGTAATAAGGTATTATTGAAGCTCCTACCACGGCGGGGATACCGCCTTCTGCGAGTTTTATCCAATTGTATCCGTCAAAAGCCCATGTCGCATCTGAAAGGGTGCCGTCAGTGCGGGTTCCGCCTGCAAAGAAGCCAACGGGAGAAGATGTCCACTGGTTGGCAAGGATAACGAAATTTGAATATCCGGATATCGGGAACTCGGGATCTATCTGGGTGACATTAAGATTTTTGTGAGGATATTGGGCATATTCAAGTCCTTGACTACCATTCTTCAATCCGATTGCAGTGTCAAGGTATGCTCCGAGCATACCTGCCCATGTTTCGCCTGTGGCAGTCCATGAGAAGCCATCGGCAGACTGATACATCTTGCCCTCAATATCAAGTATCAAGAGGTTTGAAGTCGTGGCGCAAAGGGAGCGCACATCCGGTGTGAACGGGAATGTCACAGCTGCTTTCTGCCATATGCCATCGAAAAGATTGTCGGATGAAGCAAAAGTATATGTGCCGTCGTTTTCTTCGATAAGGGATATTGCCTTTCCGTTGAAATCAAGACTTTTCTGGTTGCGGGGGGAATCGTGGCGCGACGGGAGTTTTGACATTGCTCGGTCGCCCCATACGAGGGAGTCGGTCTTTTCTTTATGAACATTAACCTTGATGCGATATTCGCGTGAAAGCTGGTCATTATCTGTCGATAGTGTCAATGTCACTTTCCCGGTAAAGTCAATAGAGTCGGTCGGAGATGTCAGATAGTCGACTTCCCCGGTACGAGTCTGTCCGTCTTCCATTTTCAGAGTGGCTTTTGTGACATAGCTCGAGTATTTGATGCTTGTTACGAGTTTGTCTATTTTTGTGCCGACGGGGAGGGAATCCGCATTGAATATTACACCGTTCTCAAGGTCAATGGAAAAGAACACGGAGTCAAGGTTTTCCATAACCTTGTCATCGGTGTTGAGCGAGAAGGCTGTGACCGCCACATTGGAGGGGGTGAGATATATCTCTACTTCTTCGGTTTTTTCGTTGCAGGACACGGTCGCAAGTGTCGCGGCGCCTGCCAGAAAGCAGCCGGTTAAACGGCGGAATGTATTGATTAGCTTCACTTTGTTATTGTTTGCTTGTATGATATTGACCAGCCACTAATGCATATGTGCCTTAAGGGCATGATGTTTCAACTTGCAAATTTAGCATTTCTTGGGGAATTATTCTGAAAAATGGTCTATGATTTTTGAAATTAAATCATTTTAAGGGAATTTTAAATGATTTTAACTCCATTGATTCCGTGTAAGAAAGCGTATCGTGTTTTCACGTGTCTTGTATTCTTCGGTTAGGCGTAAGTTGCCAGGGAGACGGGGGGCTTTTATCCCGTTTAGGATGATATTGGGGGAGCTTTCTATGCGTATTTCGTCAAAAAGCGAGCAGTCGATGAAGCTTTGGAGCATTTTTGCTCCCCCTTCAACCATGATTGATGTAATGCCGTGCTCGTGATAGAGGTGTGACATATTTTCTTTCAATGGTTTGGAAGGATCGAGTATGATCGGGTCGCGTTGCATTAATGCAGCATTTTGGGGGATTCGTCCGGATTGAAATATTACAGGGCGTGGAGAATGTCCGTACCATAGACGGGTGGTCAGCGATGGATTGTCGGAAATTATGGTATCTGTGCCTACAATTATGGCATCGGATAAAGAACGTTCCCTATGCATCTCTACAAGACTCAGCGGGTTGGAGAATTTAACGCTTTGCCTGTCGGCTAATGCTATGAATCCGTCTGCACTCTGTGCCCATTTGAGTTGGATGAACGGACGATGAAGAGTGTGGGCGGTGATGAACCGGCGATTGAGATTGCGGCATTCTTCTTCAAGAATGTTTTCAACAACTTCGATTCCGGCATCCCGGAGCATTCTTATCCCTCTTCCGCTAACCTCTTTAAATGGGTCTGACATCCCGATTATAACGCGTTTTAAGCGTTTTTCTATTATCAGTTTGCTGCACGGAGGGGTTTTCCCGTAATGGGAACAAGGCTCAAGCGTTACATATATAGTGGAGAGCGGGAGGAGTTTTTTATCTTCTTCCCTGACAGAAGCTATAGCGTTCACTTCGGCATGAGGACCGCCATAACGACGGTGCCAACCTTCGCCTATTATGCGACCGTCGGGACCTACGATCACTGCTCCGACCATAGGGTTGGGAGAGACAAAGCCTGCTCCATTTCGGGCAAGCTCAAGTGCCCTTCTCATGAATTTTTCCTCTATCATGGGTAATATGATTAGAACATGCTTATGAGGAGATATTTAAAACCTTACGCCAACACTTAGCTGGGCGTTTTCTACAGAGGAGAAGAATGAAAAGTTACCTGAATTATACCAGTTACCATCAATTTTTGCAATCGCACAGACAAAGAAATCACCGAGGTTGTATGTTAACGAGCCTTGACCTTTTATTATGGCGCAGAATAACTTGCCATTTCCTTCTACGGAATCTTCATATGCGTGAGTGAATCCTATTCCAGGGAAGGCGGAGATGTTGAAAAGCAGGTGCCGGTTAATCACCCAGTTGTAACTGTAGCCTCCCATAAGGGTATAGGAATTATAATGAAAACGGTATAATTGGGGATGGATTGTAAGGTAGGGACTCAGATTCTTCGGGATCTGGTTTAGGTCCATGTTAATGTCCAGGTTGTTGTAGTTGAAGCCGATGATTGCTGACCCTGCACTCCTTTTCTGAAATTTGGAGAAGTTATAGGCGGCTCCCATAGCGAATTTGCGATTATTGAAGAAATAATATCCGTTTACTCCGATTGTCTTTTGCGTGGCTCCGGGGAACGCCTCTTTGATAAGCCTGCCGTCGTTATATTTCCCGAATGTGCGTATGAATGTGCCGCCGGTGTTTTCCCAATAGTGAGCCTCTATGTTGAATCGGGCGCAATTGAAATTAAATTCAAGTTTTTTGTGATTGGATGGTCTGTTTCCAATCACGTTGCTCATGTCGAGTGAATAGCCTATGCTGACAGCCATGTATTGGACATATGCTCCGGCATTGCAATATATTTCGCTCATCATTCGCACAGGCATCTTTTTCCCGATGTTAAGGTAGTAGGAGTCCACCCAATTGTCGGAAACGACGCGGGCTTTCCATCTGCGTCCGGTGCCGACTACGTAATCAGGATCATAGGAGTTGAAAGTTTTATCAGCCCAGTTATATGTTTTCACGCAGAACCCCAAGAATTTTGGATATTCTACAGTTGTGTCCGCAAGGTTGAGTTTCCCTTTCTTCAATAATTGCCACCAATTACGAGTCTCTTCGGCATCTTTATCACAAATAGCCATATGTCGGTATTCACCCTCGTTATTAGTGAAAAGGGAATCTGTCCTATCTTGTGCAGATAGGTTGAAACAGGTAAGCAATATGAGAACAGATACTATGGTTCTAAAAAAATTGGCCATGTCAATAAAAGTTGATGATATGGTCTTCTATGTTAATTCTAATGTATTCCTCTGGAATTAAGTGCTTTCTGATATTTGCGGGCATTCCGGGAGTGTTCCTCGAATGTTTTTGCGAAGTTGTGTCTTCCAGAGAAATCTTCACGTGCGCACATGTACAGATATTCGTTTGGAGTGCTGTCAAGTATAGCGTCTATGGTGGCTCGTGACGTTGTGCGTATGGGTCCCGGTGGAAGTCCGGCATGTGAATATGTATTATATGGCGATTTCACACCGAGGTGCTTTCTTGTGATGCGCCGGATTGTGTAGTCTTGCAGGGCAAATCTTATGGTTGGATCTGCCTGTAGTCTCATACCTTTTTTTATTCGGTTGATATAAAGCCTTCCTATGGTCCCTTTTTCTGAAGCGTTGTTTGTTTCCTCATCAACTATCGATGCCACAGTCATTATTTCAGCCGGGGTAATACCAATTTTTTCGGCTTTATCGCGATTGGTCTTATCCCAATATGAATTATAATTCTGTCCAATTTTTTTTATTAAATCTTTAGGAGTGCTGGTCCAATATACTTCATATGTGTCATCGAGGAAAAGCGATAGTGCCTGTTGGGGAGTCAGTCCGTATGATTGCAGGGATGCAGGATCTGAGAGTGCTTGGCGAAGGTCATTCTCGGAAAATTCCATTTTCGCGGAGATTCTTTGGCACAATAGGTCTATATTGCGGAATCCGTTGATGGTTATTCTGATAGGGGTCTGTCCGCCATATGCGATCCGCCTCATGGCGGATATGGCGTTTGAGCCTGCGGATATTTTGTATGAGCCGTGTCGCGAAGAGAAGTTTACATTCCTCATTTTGCACAGCATGCTCACTCTTGAAGCAAATCCGTCTCCATAATATTTAGACAGTGTGTCTTTCACTGTCCGGGATGTGGCGTTTGCCGGGATGCGTATGATGGCATCGTTTTCTGTGCGTACTGTCAGAAAGGGGAGTGCGACTATAAGAAGTGTGGCGATTATAAAAGCCAACCCCAAAAGGATGTATAGCAACCTTTTGGGGGATTTGGATTGTATATTGTTACGCTGTTTCATTTATTATAAGCAGGCTCATTTATTATACATATATAAATAAGCTCTTCTTCATCAGTTTCTTTCTTTTAGTTTTTCGAGTTGAGGCTCAAGGGCGCGGAGGCATAAGTCCACCGCCTCTTCGAAAGTGTCAGCTATTTTGGAAGCGAACAGATCCGGAGTTTGTGGAACCATGAGTTTCACCTGTGCCTCTTTGTTCATTGATGTCTCAGGCTTAACCACCTTGAGTGTAACGTCTGCATCTGTGATCGATTCGTAATGGCGAGCCAACTTGTCGATTTTTTTATTGATGAAGGAGGTGAGCTTTTCGGAGATGTCGAAATGAATTGCTTGAATTGTAGCTTCCATAATACATAGTTTTTATGGGTTAATACTTATGCCGCGGAGTGTTGTGCATTCCTTGGCTTTCACAGTCACTTCCCGTTGTTAGCGGGTATTCGGAATTTGTCGGGATTTTGGTTCCCTCGTTATACATGGCAACCGGTGGCTCCATGTATCATCCGTTGTTTACAAAGATAAACAATAAATTTGAAATTTTGCTTATATTTTGTTTAAAAAAATTGAAGTGATTTAGAGAAACTGAAGCCGGGACGACTTCGCGGTTTCTAAAGCAGCTTCTAAGTTTGTGGTGTCTGTCTCTGGGAACGAGGGTGGGCGGCTGTATACGATTTCTTGAGTTCATTGAAAGAGAGGTGTGTATAGATCTGTGTGGTAGATAATGATGAATGCCCAAGAAATTCTTTCACTGAGTCAAGTGACGCTCCATCGTTCAGCATTGCGGTTGCAAATGTGTGACGGAGCACGTGTGGACTCTTGCGGATTGCAGAAGTGGTTGCCAACGCGTTTTTAACTATGTCGTATAGTGTTTTCTTGCTTATCGCTCCGCTTTTGCCTGCAATGAGAGGCTTGGGAGATGCTAATGAGGGGTAGCGGATGTCGCGTGCGCGTTGCCATGTCGCTATCTCTTCAAGAAGTTCGGGGGGTAATGGAACGACCCTTTGTTTGGATCGCTTGCCTGTCACTTTGGCTTCGCGCAGAGAGAAACTTATGTCAGCATCGGTGAGAGTTCTGAGTTCTTCCTGCCGTAGCCCTGTGGAGTAGAGCATCAGTAGTATTATCCGTGCTCTGTGTTCTCGGAAATTTGAAATGTCAAAGTTTGCTATGACTTCTTCGATTTCTTGCTCCTTGACAAATTCGGGAAGCCGTTGTGGTGCTTTGGCAAGGGTGAGATCTGTTGCGGGGTTGAGACTGATGTCTCCGCGTTGTAGAAGCCAGCGGAAAAATGCACGGAGGCTTTGTGCCTTCCTGCGTAAGGTAAGGGCTGAATCTTCTTTTGCTAAAGATCCTAACCATGCACGGATGTCATTCGTGGTTATTGTATTAGGGTCGAAGTCGGTGTCAGTTCCTTGACCGGTTTTATCTTTGCTAATTCCAAGCCATACAATAAATTGAGATATGTCGCGGCAGTATGCTTCGACAGTGTGCCGGCTGCAATTTAGTTCATGCAGCATATGGTTCTCAAATTTTTTGATCATTCCGGATGGGGTGGTGAATAGCCGTGGATATCTTTAGAAGCTGTTTAAAAAAAGACAGGCTATGAGGTGCTGTAATGATACACGAAATCAGCATAAGCTATAAAACTTACGCTGACTCGTGTTATTGAATGCAGATAAAAGTGGCTTTTTACTGCTCTGCTTGACGAAGCTGCTGAACGTAAACGGCCTTCATCATCTTCTTGCGATTAGTCACAGAAGGTTTTTCGAAAGCCTGACGTGAACGAAGCTCCTTTACGATGCCGGTTCTTTCGAATTTACGTTTGAACTTCTTGAGTGCTTTCTCGATGTTTTCGCCTTCTTTTACTGGTACGATAATCATGTTTTGTGCTGTTAATTTTTTTATTTCAGTTAATTTTCTTAGCTTGCCTCCGGAAGGCAACATGTGGGCCCCGGCGGTATAAAGCGATGCAAAATTATACAAACTTCCAAATATGACAAAATTTTTTGACGAAATTTCGTCATAAAGTGCTTAATTTTTAATTTACAGAGTCCTGTTTAATCAAAAAGCTTCTTAATTTTGCTGTTACATCGTTTGTGAGGCATCGCCAATTCCTTCGGTGTCTTGTTCATACCATTTGGAATACATAAGATAGTTCTTGGCTATCTTTATATTCATTTCCTTGGCTTTTTCGGGTTCTACCATCTTGACAAATTTTGCCGGTGAACCTGCCCACATTTCGTGTGCACCGATTTGAGTGCGGCTTAGTACTACCGAGCCTGCCGCTACGAGTGCACCTTCGCCAACAACTGCATCGTCCATCACTACGGCGCCCATGCCGATAAGCGCGTAATCATGTATCTTGGCGCCATGTATCACGACGTTGTGACCGATTGATACATCATTGCCGATTTCGATAGTGGATTTCTGGTACAGGGTGTGAAGCACGCTGCCGTCTTGGATATTTACACGGTCTCCTACCCGGATTGAATTGACATCGCCTCGTAGCACTGTGTTGAACCAGATGCTACATTTGTCGCCGATAACGACGTCGCCGACTATGGTGGCGTTTTCTGCCAGGAAACAATGTTCTCCTATCTGAGGTGTGAACCCTCTTACGGATCTTATTAATGCCATTTTAAGTTTTAAGTTTTGAGTTTTCGGTTTTCAGTTTTCAGTTATCAGTTATGGCTGTTTCTTATATTGCTGCGCATTTTTTTGATAGCCACTCCTTTTGGTCGTCAGTGAGAAGAGGGGAGAGTTCGGTGTAAACCTTGTTGTGGTATTCGTTTACCCAGGCTATCTCGTCAGGTGTCATTATTTCACGCTCAATGAGTGTGGTGTCATATGGATAGAGAGTAAGGGTCTCGAAACGATAGAAA
>CAMYSW010000010.1:0-18296 GCA_947297425.1 uncultured Porphyromonadaceae bacterium | reverse complement strand
GGTCTATACCAAGAGGGCGGAGCAGAATCGCGTTTGGGTCGGATTGTCGAAAGAGACAGCTCACCAGCTCGGCACACCTATTTCATCTTTGATGGCGTGGACTGAATATCTTCAGGCAACGGGGGTTGACAGTGAGATTACGGATGAGATTGACAAGGATGTGAAAAGGTTGTCGGTAATAGCCGATAGGTTCTCAAAAATAGGATCTCAACCGGAGATGCAACTTGATTACCTTAATGAAATTATATCCAAATCGCTTGATTATATGCGGAGCCGGGTCTCGGGACGCGTGGATATACAGATGCAATTCTCACCTGACGATCATGGCGTATTACTGTCCCGTCCGCTTATAGAGTGGGTGATGGAAAACCTGACCAAGAATGCTGTCGATGCGATGCAAGGGGAAGGTATGATCCGTATTACTACCGGTGCAGAAAAGGGTATAGTATGGGTAGAAGTAAAAGACACCGGTAAAGGGATAGCCCGTAAAAATTTCAAGACAGTGTTCAATCCCGGATATACCACAAAGAAAAGGGGATGGGGATTGGGTCTTACACTCGTTAAGCGCATAGTTGAGGAATATCACGGCGGGAAGATTTACGTAAAAGAGTCTGAATTAGGCAAGGGCACGACATTCCGGCTGGAATTTCCTGCCATGTGATTTTGCTAAAGGGACAGATTTTTATTAATTTTGCAAGTGAACTTGCCTAAACAGGTTCAACATAAATAATTCTGATCAGAAATATTGTTTTATGGACATATCATATAAATGGCTTAAACGCTATATAGATTTTGATTTGAACCCTCGGGATCTTGCCGCCACCCTTACCTCATTAGGTCTTGAATGCGACACGGTTGAGGAAGTTGAAAGCATCCGTGGAGGTCTGCGTGGTGTCGTGATCGGCAAAGTGTTAACATGCGAGGATCATCCGGATTCAGACCATCTCCATGTCACTACCGTTGATTTAGGCTCGGGAGAGCCTGTGCAGATTGTTTGCGGTGCATCTAATGTGGCTGCAGGACAGACCGTTGTCGTGGCGACTGTGGGCGCTACATTGTATGATGGTGATAAGGAGTTTCAGATAAAGAAATCAAAGATTCGCGGCAAAGAATCATTCGGTATGATATGTGCCGAAGACGAACTCGGATTGGGTACGGACCATGCCGGAATTATAGTGCTGAAAGATGATGTAAAACCGGGCACCCCGGCATCTGAATATTTCAATGTAGAAAGCGATTACCGTCTTGAAGTTGAACTGACTCCCAACAGGGTGGATGCCGCAAGTCATTATGGCGTGGCTCGCGATCTTAAAGCCAAGGAATGGTGCCTGATCGCTCAAGGTGAAAAGAATGGTGAATATCCGGAAGTTTCAACGCCTGACACTTCTTCATTCTCTACGGATCGTCCGGATGGCGCGGTAATAGTTAAGGTTGAGGATGAACAAGGATGTCCCCGTTATTCGGGAGTGACTATCCGTGGCGTGGAAGTCAAGGAGTCGCCGGAGTGGTTGAAAAACCTCTTGACGGCTGCGGGGCAGAGACCGATTAACAACATAGTGGATATTACCAATTTTGTTCTTTTAGGTATCGGTCAACCTCTTCATTGCTTCGATCTTGATCATGTTTCCGGTGAGGAGATAGTGGTTCGCACTTGTCCTGCCGGCACTAAGTTCACTACTCTCGACGGAGTTGAACGTGAACTGCACGAAGCGGATCTGATGATATGTGATTCTGAGAAGCCGATGTGTATTGCCGGCGTATTCGGTGGTATGGATTCAGGTGTTACCGAATCAACCAAGAATGTATTTATTGAAAGTGCTTATTTCAATCCGACACGCGTGCGCCGCACGGCTCGCCGTCATGGACTTTCCACTGATGCTTCGTTCCGTTATGAGCGTGGCGCGGATCCTTCCGTGACAGTGTATGCTGCTCGTCTTGCCGCTTGCCTGATAAAGGAACTGGCAGGGGGCGAGATTTGTGGAGGTGTCGTTGACGTGCTTAAATCTCCTATAGAGAAGAAGGAACTTGATTTCTCTCTTTCATATTGCAACAGTCTCATAGGTAAAGAACTTCCTGTAGAGTTGGTTAAGAGTATTCTTAAAGCCCTCGAATTTGATGTGACGGAGACTGCTGACGCCGATGTGCTTCATCTGCGTGTGCCTTCATATCGTGTAGATGTATACCGTCCCTGTGATGTGGTGGAGGAGATCTTGCGCGTGTATGGATATAACAATGTGGAAATTGGTGATGAGATGCATGTCTCATTGTCGCAACGCGGCGCTGCTGACGAAAGTTACGACATGCAGCAGATTGTCAGCGAACAGCTGACGGCTATCGGTTTTTCAGAAATAATGAATAACTCCCTCACGGCGGTAAGTTATTATGAGAATTCGGAGCTTCTGCCATTGTCTAATTGTGTCCGGCTGATGAATCCCCTGAGCAATGATCTTGGCGTTATGCGTCAGACATTGCTTTATGGAGGTCTTGAATCCATTGCACATAATGTTAATCGCAAGATGCCTGACTTGAAATTCTATGAGTTCGGCAATGTGTATAAATTCAACCCGGAAAAAGAATGCACTCCTGAGAAACCGTTGGCTCAGTATAGTGAGCGTATGGAGCTCGGAATCTGGATGACGGGGCGTAAAGAGCAACCGTCATGGAATGTAAAGGCTGAAGAGGCTACGGTATATGACTTGATGGGTATTGTAACAAATATCTTCAGCCGTCTGGGTCTTCCGTCTGCCGCAACGGTTTCTACACAAAGTTCGGATGAGATATTTGCCGCCAAGCTTGATGTTTCAAGCCGTTCCGGCAAGAGGATTGCTGAAGTCGGACTTGTGAGGTCAACCATATTGAAGAAGTTTGACATAGAACAGAATGTTGCCTATGCAGCGATTGACTGGGACACACTTTTCAAACTTACTTCCAAGAATCGCGTCACATATGCAGAGCTTCCCAAGACTCAGGCTGTGGAGAGGGATTTGGCTTTGCTTGTTGACAAAAACGTCAAATTTGCAGATATTGAAGCTTCCATACGCAAGTCGGAACGCAAACTTCTTAGGGATGTGCGTCTCTTTGATGTCTATGAAGGTAAGAACCTTCCGGCTGGCAAGAAATCGTATGCCGTGTCAATGAAACTTCAGGATAATGAAAAGACATTGACCGACAAACAGATTGAATCGGCAATGAGCCGTATCATAGATGGCTTGAAGAATCTTGGAGCGGAATTGAGATAGAATAATAAGCGGCAGCTTCTTTAAACAGCTTCTTAATTTATACTGATTATAAAAACTTGAACTAAAACTACATATGGGAAGAGCATTTGAATATCGTAAAGCCCGCAAAATGAAACGTTGGGGCAATATGAGCCGCACGTTCACTCGTATCGGTAAGGAGATCACTATCGCAGCAAAGGCTGCGGGTCCTGATCCTGACATGAACCCCCGCCTGCGTGTATTGATGCAGAACGCTAAGGCTGCCAATATGCCTAAAGACACAGTGGAACGCGCAATAAAAAAGGCAACCGATAAGGATGCCGGCGATTACAAGGAGATAGTATATGAAGGATATGGTCCCTTCGGAATCGCAATCGTTGTTGAGACTGCTACCGACAATAACCAGCGTACAGTTGCTAACGTGCGCAGCTATTTCAATAAGTTCGGTGGTTCACTCGGCACTCAGGGTTCACTCTCATTCCTTTTCGATCACAAGAGCGTTTTTCATGTGAAACCTAACGCTGACATTGCGATTGATGAGTTTGAACTTGACCTCATGGATTTCGAGGCGGAACTTGAAGCCGAGGATGAAGAATGGCTCGTATACGGAGCATTCGATCAGTTCTCAAACCTTCAGAAATTTTTCGAAGACAAAGGACTTGAGATCGTGTCTGCCGAATTTGAACGTATCCCTACAGATTACAAGGAGGTTACGGCAGAACAGCGCGAACAGCTCGAAAAACTTCTTGATAAATTCGAGGATGACGAAGACGTGCAGAACGTTTTCCACAATATGAAAGAGAATGAGGAATAACTTAGGATATTCCACCTTGTGAGCTTTATCTCACTTGCTAAGATTTATAAATTGAAGAGCTTCCATCCGGGAGCTCTTCTGTATTTTGCAATAGATTGCCCGGGGACATGAAGCTTACATTTGTTGTATAGGATGGTTTCGTCAGGTTCGAATATAAAACTGTTACAATCAAAAGGGGGAGGAGTGGTAGACATAACGGTGAGGTTCCTGAGGTTGACACATCCGCTAAAGATTAATTCGCCTAAAAGGTTTGCATTTGATGGCATCATTGCTGTTTCCAATGATTCGCAATCTGAGAAAGCATACGATTCCAATTCTTTCATTGCAGGAGGTAATTTTACCTCTTTAATAGTCTTGCAACGGGAGAATGCGTTACTGCCTATGTGCATAACGGAAGAGGGTATGTCTATTGCTTGTAGCCTTTCGCAATATGCGAAAGCGTGAGAACCTATGTCCACCAGACGGGAGGGCAGCTTTACTGAACGCAAATCTTTATTCCATGAACACATGGCTTTGGGAATAGCCTTTACTCCATCTGGGATACTCAGCTCTTCGAAACCACATTCGCGGAAGCAACCCTCCCCGAGAGAAGAAAGGGTGTGAGGCAGTTCTATTTCCTTGAGGTTCGAACATCCTAAGAATGCATATTCCCCGATTGATTTCAGGTTCGTCCCGTTTTCAAACTTCACTTCGCGTATATCCGTACGATCGGAAAACTGATAAGAGGGAATACACTTCACATATCGCCCGATTGTGAGCACTGAGTCCTTCACAATCCATTGCTCCGCAAGAATCAGAAATGGATTGAAAATCACAATTAATATAATAAAGAATCTTGTCACCTGCTTAGTCTGTTTAGACTGCAAAGATAACGATTTTATTCAATAGATAAGTAAGCAATGAAAATAAACCGATATATGTAAGATTTCATTACTTACATATATCGGTTTATTTTCATTGCTTACTTATATCCTCTGTATCAGAATATTTTTGTATTTTTGTAATTAGGTTAGCCACAATAATGTAAAGCATGAGCAAACTGATTAAAACAGATGCCGAATACTCCCGGTGGGTCCCGGAGTTGAAAGAACGATACCGCCGCAGTCAGATTAAGGCTGCTGCCCAAGTGAACAGCGAGATGCTGTGCTTCTACTGGTCGCTCGGTCGAGACATCGTGGCCCGTGATGCTGAGAATGTTTATGGCAGCAGTTTCTATCGGAATCTCAGTCAGGATTTGAAAGCGGCTATTCCGGAAGCCGGGGGCTTTTCACGGCAGAACCTTCAATATATGAAGAAGATGTATCTTCTTTATAGTGAATTGTCTACAAATTGCCCACAACTTGTTGGCAATTCTGAAACCGAGATATGCCCACAAGTTGTGGGCGATTTTATATTTTCTGTTCCATGGGGGCATCATCGCATTCTGATAGATAAATATTTCGGTAGGGGAGAACGAGAAACCGCACTATTTTACGCGCATAAAGTTGTTGAAGAAGGGTGGTCGAGAAATGTACTGAAATCGTTTATTGACACCAATCTGCATCTTCGTCAGGGCAAGGCATTGACAAGTTTCTCTCGCCTGCTCCCGGCTCCCGACAGCGAACTCGTCCAAGAATTGACCAAAGACCCATATATCTTCGACTTTACCGAAATGACCGAGCCATATAAGGAACGGGAACTGAAAAAGGCTCTGATGTCAAATATATCCCGTTTTCTTCTTGAACTTGGTTCCGGCTTTGCCTATGTCGGGGAAGAATATCGTCTAAAAGTCGGACATACGGAGCAATTCATTGATTTGCTGTTTTATAATATAAAATTGCACGCCTATTGTGTTATAGAGGTCAAGACAGGAACATTCGGAGCCGGCGACATCGGGCAGCTCGGCACTTATATGACGGCTGTCAATCATATTCTGAAAGCCGAACAGGATAATCCGACAATAGGGCTTCTGATATGCAAGGATAAAGACAATGTTCTTGCCCAATATGCGCTTGAATCATCATCGCAGCCAATTGGTGTAGCGGAATTCCAACTGACAAAATTCATCCCCGACGAGTTCAAGAGTTCCCTGCCCTCAATAGAGGATATTGAATTGGAACTGAAATAATATTGGGTTCTAATCCGATTTCTTCATCTTCTTGTTCTAATGGGTATGGTGCTTAATTTCGGCAATAAATCAAACTTATTGCCGAAATTAAGTCGAGCTAAAATACACGAAGCATATTTTTGATACAAAAAATTGCGACTATAATCCTCCATAAATACAAATTTTTGCGATTATAACTGCGATTTTTACAAAAAAACTGAGTTTAGAGCATGTCGCTGTAAAACGCTGAAGGGCAGGTGGCTCTCTCACCGGTTTTTCAATCGTGAGTCATTTGCCTCACGATTGGGTGAGACTCACGCTCATACTCCGAAAGCCACTGCATTCTACCGGATAAGGCAAAAAAACCGCTGAAAATCAAGTGATTTTCAGCGGTTTGCGGTAAAAGTTAGAACTTTCTTGTTATCCGAGCGTACTTTGTTTTGGCTTACATATTAGTTTGATTTTAAATTAATTACGCATTATGATTAAGTGCCAATGTACCACGGTTTGTACCACATTTTGTCCTTTGATAAGGGCAAATTTAACGCCGTTTTTTTGACCTCTCAAAACGCCTCTATCGATTTTGACAATTATTTTGTAAATACCGCCCATATAAACAATATTTAACATATAAGATAGCTGACATCTACCATAGTAACACCTGAAAGTACGCCGCAGTTTACTCCCTGTCTGGCATAAATACAATACCGATATGATTACAACTGAAATCAACTACAAAGGCAGGGATTATACCTGCCGTATAGTAAGAAGCAATGAGGACGAGGAATTGATAATAGCAGGAACAAGCCTGCTTGATGTTCTTATGCCTTATCTTGCAACCGACGGCTCGGACGGCTTCGCCGACAAGGAGGCTGAAAAGGTTGAAGAAGAAATATTCTTCTATACTGCCGATAGCAACCTCCGTCTGCCCGATGATGAACTAATCAAGGAACTAAAAGAGAATAATCCCGAATGGTTTGATTGAAATTGCCAACCACCACTGCACCAACCCATTGGGCGCAGTGGCATAAAGACCGACATTGCATGGAAAAATTTTTAACTTATGCCGTCCTACGTGTGAAGGAAAACATTGGCACAGACTATAAATGGTACTTTGAAACGAACCGGGATTATATCGAGAATTTCGCAGAAGATAACCTTAATCGAGAGTAGGGTGATGAGAGCTGAAATATAGTGTTACTCCCATTTAAGCCAAAACAAATTCCTGCGGAACAAATTGTATTCATTAACAATAATTATTAACTTTGTAAATGGAATATGGTTATGTAAATTTATATAACTCAAGTGTAAATATGAATCAGATATTAGTTAGCTTCTAATGGAATCCCATTTATGAAGACAAATGCATTTGAAGAGAAACTGAATACTTTGATTGAACAATTCATTCAGAAAAATCGAGTGAGGATGTTCTTAGGATCGGCACAAATGCATGAGCCCATACGATTATACCTGCTCAAGACTCTTGGATTATCGGATAATTATACCTTACAGATTCCAAGTTCATATACAGATGCTTATTTGAATTTCCAAGTTCCGAAATTACTTTCGCTCCTTGAAACGTGTTGTGAAAATGAAAATAGAGTATTACCAGGAAGTGACGCGTTTCTAAACAATTATGAACATCCTTGGAAAACTATACTTGAAGATTATGTATATTCCACTTTAGCGTATGTTGAGAATGAATCCGATATGATTTCTGTATTAGCTATTCTGAAGAATGTTTCCGGAATAAAAATATTATTTTCAAATAAGAATATAACTACCGATGATATCGAGTTGACAGACGATTATATTTTCTTTCATCTTGATGTAACACACCTGATATGTGTTGACAATCCATATCTGAGAATATGTTTTTATAATATTTTCAATTTAGCCAATAGCATGCTGTGGTTCCTAAGATTTCTTTGTCCCAAATTAATATATGTAAATTCCGGGGAAACAGTTGAAACCTGTGTTTTAGCCTCCATAGCGACATCTTTAGCAATTCCTGTAAAAACAATCAATAATGGATGATCTGTTGCTGTCCTATATAGTACCTGTATATAATACAGGTCAATGGTTGGAAAAGTGTCTACTTTCCATATCAAGTTATGAATTTGATTCATGCGAAATCATAGTGGTAGATGATGGCTCTGAAGATAATTCCTCTGAAATAATAAAAGTTATTGAGGAAAACGACAATCGAGTGAGGAGCATTCACCAATCCAATCAAGGACTTTCATCAGCCAGAAATGCAGGTCTTGAGATTGCAAGAGGCAAATATGTCCTTTTTGTCGATAGCGACGATATCATAGATGTTCAAAACGTGTTATACATGCTTAAGAAAGCGATGGATGAAAATGCTGACGTAATAGCAGGAAGAATATTGTGTTTTGATGAAAATGGCACATATAGCAAATGGGGAAAATATTTAAATAAAGCTGTATTTCCTGATGGGGTATCTTATTTACAAGCGATATATAAAAATGCTACATACGCCCCTATGGTATTTGGATATTTGGTGAAAAGAGAATTAATCATCTTACATAAACTTAGATTTAAGGGGGGCATAATACACGAAGATGAACTTTGGACACCGACCTTATTACTCAGAGCCAAAAAAATCATAACGGTAGAGAAGTATCATTACCTTTATCGTACGCAGAGAAAGGGTTCAATTACATCGTCAAGTCTTGTTTTTAATAAAATTTATTCATTATCAGTAATAATTTATAATCTGACAGATGATTATCTTCGCTGTTTGATCAGTTCAGAAAAAACTGTCAGAGCACTCTCGTTTTTCAGATGGAGAATAAATGTGCTTTGCTCTATATGTGTCTGTATAGACGTTCCTTCGGGAGGTCTGTTTCGAATTTTTAAGGATTTCTCATTGGGCTGTCTGTCTTATTTTAATCGTGAGATAAAAAGTTATCAACAATGAAAAATTTTCCTCACTTTCGTCAACTCGATGCAATGGATTGCGGACCAACATGCCTGAAAATGATTGCATCATATTATGGGAAAGATTATACGCTTGAAACTCTTCGCAAAAGATCTTTCATTACTCGCTCGGGAGTATCCATGCTTGGAATAAGCGACGCTGCAGAATCAATAGGATTTAAGACTATGGGAGTAAGGATATCCTTCCCTCAATTAATCAATGATATGCCATTGCCGTGTATTCTTCACTGGAATCAAAAGCATTTCGTGGTATGTTACCGTTTAAAGAAAACAAAAGATGGATACGTGTTTTATATAGCCGATCCCGCTACAAAAAATCTGGCTTTCAAGGAGAAGGAGATACGCCGCTGTTGGTTGTCCACAAAAGTCGGAGGAGAAGAACGGGGAGCTGCATTGGCTTTGGAACCTACTCCTTTTTTTTATGAAAAAGAGGATGAACACGTAAAAAAACACAAATCACTGTCTTTTTTTACGAAGTATCTTTGGCCTTACCGTAAAGAGTTCATCCAGCTCTTTATCGGACTGTTGGTAACAAGCGTGCTTCAACTAATATTCCCTTTCCTTACTCAGGCTCTTGTGGATGTAGGTATTCGCAATAATAGCATCAACTTCATATTGCTTATATTGGCCTCTCAACTTATCCTGTCGGTTTCGCAATTGGCGGTGGACTTTATCCGTAGTTGGATTTTGCTCCATATCAACGTAAGAATAAATATATCGTTGATTTCTGACTTCCTCATAAAGCTAATGAAATTACCTATCAGTTTTTTCGATGCGAAAAACATTGGCGATATAATGCAACGTATAGGAGACCATAACAGAATTGAGTCATTTTTAACAGGATCTTCTCTAAACACTCTGTTCTCATTCATTAGTTTTTTCATATTCAGCATTGTGCTGGCAATATATAATCCTATGACTCTGCTGATCTACCTTATTGGCAATTCATTGTATATTGGCTGGATTTCCATATTTTTAAAATATCGCCGTGAACTTGACATAAGAAGATTTACCCAAGCTTCCGGAGAACAAAGCACCCTTATCCAAATGATTACAGGCATGCAGGAAATCAAACTCAATAACTGCGAGCGTCAGAAAAGGTGGAAATGGGAAGGGATACAAGTAAAACTTTTCAAAATCAGTGTTAAAAGTCAGGCTTTGGGACAAATACAACAGGTCGGTTCAGTTTTTTTTAATCAGATGACAAACATCATCATATCATTTATTGCCGCGAAAGGTGTGGTGGAAGGAACAATGACGCTTGGCATGATGGTATCTCTTACATATATAGTGGGAGCTTTGAACGGACCGATAAATTCCTTCATAAGTTTTATCCGCCAGTTGCAGGATGCCAAGATCAGCCTTGAGCGTCTCAATGAGATCCATGGCAAAGAGGACGAAGATGTTGATCTGGATAATAGGATAAATGAAATCTCTGAGACCAATGATATAGAACTCAGGAATGTTTCTTTCAGTTATGATGGAGCCGAGCGCAACTACGTCATTTCAGATATGAATCTGACTGTGCCTGCGGGGAAAATTACTGCTATTGTTGGAGCCAGCGGCGGTGGGAAGACCACCATTATAAAGCTGATCATGGGATTCTACGAGCCGATGAAAGGAGAAATTCTTATCGGTGGCATTCCTCTGAAGAAGATAAATCCTCACGTATGGAGAGAACATACCGGAGCTGTGATGCAGGATGGGTTCATTTTTTCTGACTCCATATCGGCTAATATTGCTATTTCTGATGAATCTGTTGACTTAAAAAAGCTTCAGAAAGCCGTTGAGATAGCAAATATCAAGCGATTTATTGAAGATTTACCGTTGGGTTATGATACAAAAATCGGTATGGAAGGCAACGGAATAAGCCAAGGTCAGAAGCAGCGTATTTTGATTGCCCGAACAGTATATAAGAATCCTGATTATATATTTCTTGATGAAGCTACCAATGCACTTGATGCCAATAATGAACATGAGATAATCGACTCACTCAATGAGTTCTATAAAGGGAAAACCGTAGTTATAGTAGCTCATCGATTAAGCACAATTAAGAATGCTGACAATATTGTTGTAATAGACAAAGGTACCATTGTCGAACAAGGCACACATAAAGAGCTTATAGCCCGTAAAGGAAGCTATTACAATCTTGTACGAAATCAGATTGAACAATAGTCATGCCAGATATTGAATACAATATAGAACTGATGAGCGAAGAAGCTCAAGAAGTGATGAATAGAATTCCTCCATCCATACAACGATGGGGAATCTCTATAATTGCCATAATCATCGCAACTCTTATAGCATTTGCTTCGACTGTCAAAATTCCTTTGACTGATACATGCGATTATAAATTAGAGTGGGGCAATGACAATCATCCGGACATCACTCTGTTCATCCCTTCTCCTTCAATACAATCAGTGGCTAATGGGAATAACAGTATTGTTTTGACATCTGAGGCTTTCCCTGAGAAATTTGCCTCCAAAATGAATGCAGAAATTTATCATATCGACAAATCTCCAATCCGGATTGGCAAAAAATATTATTATGTCGCTAAGGCTCGTTTGACGACAACAGATGAAACATACCTTTTACAATCAAAATTAAATATTAATGGAACGGCAGTTATTACCACAGGCTACACATCTATTATTAAACAAATTTTGTAACCAGACCAAACTCTTAATTACCAGCTTCTTATTTCTTTTTGGGTGCTTTGTGGAATTTCCACTGAACGTGGAACATCACATATCGGGGAAGAACATTAGTGTAGGTTTCAATCCTCGCCTGTGCATTCACACTATAGAATACATTGTTCAGATTGTGAAGAATATCAAAACCATCAACCATGAACGTCAACTGACCATTCAGTATTGTGTAGGTTGCCCTGACATTCCATACAAAATTGGTCTTGTTAAGCGATGCGTCAGAATAACCTCGCCTTGTGTAGACAGTAAAATCAGTTGACAGTCCGAATCCGACGGGCAATGAGAAATCGCCACGGATTCCGTAACGATAATCCTGTGCTGTGAAATTATTGAAATTGACCTGCTTGCTTGCAAAGTGACTTAGTCTGCCTTCTCCATTCAAGGCAATTTTGTTTCTCCCGAATTTATAAGATAATTCTATGTTTTCGCTAAACAAAACATTATCAACTTTATTCCTCATAGGAGTTGAAGTATTCTCGCTAATAAGATCCACGCTGCGATGATAATCGATAGTTGTTGTATTCCCAAATCTGAACTTTTCTATTGGGCCGAAACCAAATGAGAAATATTGGGATAATCCCATCTTGTAATTTCCGTTCACATTGCATACCTTACCTGTTTTTACACCGGTAGATGAATCATATCCGTAACCATATGTGATAGCGTTGTACAAGAACGTGGCATAAAGTCTATAACTCTGATATTTTTTAGAATCTTTTCGGTATGAAAAACTTAAATCATGTAACTCTTCGTCTTTCAATTCTGGGTTCCCGAGGCGCACTATGAGCGGATCAAGGTCGTTTTTGAATTCTACCATATCAACAAGATCGGGCGAAGATACCTTTCTGCTGTATGTGAAATAAAAACGGTGCGGTCTTCCCAAATAATTGATATTAAGAGAGGCGTCCCCTAAGAATATCTTATTTCTCGAAAATGAAGTGTTGATGTTACCTCTTATATAATGGAGATATTGATTTCTATAATTGATAGGTAAGTTGAGGTTAAGATATAATTTGTCTGTTGGCCACCATGTCCATTTGAAGTTAATTGAATGATAGTTTTCCGTCTTGTTGCTGTTAAAACTGTTATCCGGATCTAAAGAGGAAACATACTCCATTTTTGAAGGTAGCCATTCTAATGGATGTCCTTCAGGAAGGAAATCATATATATTTTCAAGACGGTATAAATCGGATACCTCGTGTGAATATTTATGTTCATACTGATACCATGAATCAAGAAACATTCCCGGTCGGATTGCCCAAATATATCCGACCGCACCTTTACCTGTCCATTGGTAATTGGGAGAATTGTCGAAATAGCGGTCATAGTAATCGGAAGGAGTCGGATTATTACCGAAATTCAGGATATATCTTTGGAATTTGTCATAGTGATGACGTCTGTAATTTCCGGATATTAAATATGTCATTGCATCCGCGTCATTATGCAATTTTATCTTGCTGCTTGCTGAAAGACTTGCTTCCATGCTGTGCCCAAGCCTTTTATTATCATCCTTATTCCTGTTGACTATTGACGCGAGAACTCCAGCGGAAGCTCCGTCATAGAGGTTGTTGATGAAATCCTTTCCCATGTCGTTCCATTCTTTTGAGAATACAGCGGAAGATAGACTGGAGAAATCATTGTTTTTCGAATATTTGAAACTTGGATTTACTTTTAAATTCCATTTCGACTTTTGGATGTCAAGGGAATGAGACGTAGTAAGTGATAAAGACTTATTTTTTGACTGTGAATAGGAGTAGCCGTATGTGTGGCCGCCCGGCAGAAAATTTGTTGTGAGGACACTTCTGTAATCCTTTACCGTTTGATGTGTTGCCATTATGTCTCCGGAAAAAGACACATCCCGGTACGGCATCTTTGCCCAATAGTCAAAACCTCCCTGATATGTCTTGAAATCGCCCGATTGCATGGAACCCGGTGTAAAGTCGGTGTCCTGTCCGGGTTTACGGCTGTCACTGAGGTTATTGGCGTTGCCATAGAGAGAAAGGCGCGCATTGTCGGAATACCAAAGTCCGAACAGACGGCCAAGATACCTTTTGCTTGAGCCGTAACCGGCTTCCATGTTTGTTAGCAGTCCCTGATTATATTCCTTTTTTAACCGCACGTCCATAGAAAGATGTCTTTCGCCGAAATCCTTTCCCATGATCCTGTCCATGTCATCCTGCCGTTCGTATACTGCTATGTTCTTGACCGCATAGGCCCCGAGGTTCTCAAGTATCATCTTTCGGTCGCCTTTGAAGAAATCCTTACCGTTAAGCAATAGATTCTCGACATACCTGCCATTGACATAAATCTGGCTGCCGTCTTTGAGCTCCACTCCGGGCATCTGACGTATCAGTGCGTCGAGCATGCTCCCTTCGGCAAGTACAAACGCATCTGCATTGTATATGATAGTGTCTCCTTTGTTATAGAACATAACCTTGGATGCTTTCACAACCACCTCATCAAGCACCGTGGGTATTCTTTTCATATAAATCTTACCCAAATTCATATTATCAACACGTTTTGAAATGGTTGTCGGATCTATATCCAGATGCAACGTCTCATAGTCTTTACGAGAGAGTTCGAGTATATATTTCTTATTTCTATCTACATTCGGAAAAATAAAGATCGACTTTTTTTCAAATGTACCCTTGACAGCCCCGTCATATTCTCCGACAGCTTTAGTCTTGGCAACGATTGTGCTATCTTGATAATTTAACAACTTGGCGTCTGCTACAAACAGCTGTGTATCTGTAGCCCTGTCATATACATTTCCTTGTATGGTGATTTTATCACCTGCATAAGCTACGACTGAGATGTTATATATCAAAGTCAGAAGGCAGATGCAGATTCTCGTATTCATAAATGTAAAATTTTATGTCAGTTGCCAATATTATTTTTATTCACTTGGAAAACGAGTCGATGAGTTCAGATAAAGTTTTCTCATGAATTTTCCCGGAGAGAATAATGAGTACGGTCTTCTTGCCAGACGCTTTGGAAAACATTAGCACAGTCTTGTAATATGACGTATCGTTATATATGGGAAATCCATATATGACCACTTCGTTTGAATCCTTTTTCTGAGACATAAGTAGCTCCGCATTATTAAACTCTGTGACATCTGCTATATAGGATTCCATGAGTCTTTTACCCTCTATTTCAGCCTCCGCACTTCCAAGCTGGAACACCCTTATGGAACAGACCTCTCCTTTGTCTGCAAGAATAGAAAGAGGACTTTCCGCATTATCCTTAGGTAACTTCTTAAGCACGGATTTTGTAAGGTAAGTCACACTCACATTCGGGAGGGCGGAAATATTAGACATTATTTCCGTTCTCCTTTTTTTATTTGTAGTTGTCTCATTATGTTGTAAACTCTGCGCAACCGCACCGCTTACAATAAAGACAAGTGATAGAATAGCTGTAAGTATCCTTCTCATATCACTAAATATTAATATCTGTTGTTTTATTTATTTCAATGCTCTCTAAAGATTCCTCGACCTCACTCTGTGCCATATGGATATTTGATAATATATTGAGTAAAGCTTCGTCTATTGTCTGCACAGCATTGTCGAATTCCTCATCGTTAATTTCTGTAATTACAGATTCTTCAATTGTGTGTAAAGAAGTCTTTTCCGTTGGGGTATTTTCTAAAGAGTTTACCGATATTGAAACTTCTTCAGATGAGGTCGCACCTGACATTGCGATACCTTCAATTTTTTCCGTTGCAATCGAATTCTTTGCCACGTATTCTTTTGTGGCAGACAATTCTTTATTAACATGATTAAATGTGCCGATGAACACACAAATCAATAATATAACAGCGGCAATACCTTCCCAAATTATTTTTTTGAAAAATTTTGCCCGTCTAAATCTTTTATCTATCGCATCAGTCAGATTCTTCTCAAAGCCATTCGGTAATACAGGTTCGCATGATTCAATTGCAAGAAATATCCTGCATTCAGTTTCAAGCTCGGGGGATAAATCTCTCGCTTCTTTCAACAATGAAAGCAATGCCTTATAATCATCGGATGAAATCTCTCCCGAATAATACATTTCAAGCAAATAATTAATTCTTCTTTGTACCATATCTCACCTATTTGATATACATGCTCTAATTTTGCTACGTGCCCTACTTAAGATAACACGCACGTTACCCGGTGTGGTGCCAAGTATATCCGCAATTTCGGCGTTTGAAAAACCTCCGAATGCGCTCAATTGAAACACCCTCTTTTGTTCAGGTGGCAAACGGTTCATTGCCCGGAAAACAAAATCAGACAAGTTGCTATACTCCACATTACTACATATGTCTTCTTCTGATTCGACTTCCACAATCTTATCCATTATGAAAGTTACCTTCCTGTCACGTATGATGTTGAGACATCTATTGCGCACAACATTAAGACAATATGATTTTATATCCGATATATTTTTTAGTTGTCTTCGCCTTTCCCAGAGTTTAAGCATCGCATCCTGTACCGCATCCATTGCCTCACAGTCATTTTTCATTACTGTGACAGCGACTCGATACATCGGCTTGTAATATGGTTGAATTTTTGCCTTAAACTCTTCGCTATTCATTATTCAAAATTGTTATATCTATAAGACACATGTCCTCCACAAAACGTTACAAGAAAAAAGCATTTATAATAAGCGATTCGTGAATGAGCGTCAGCATACAGATGTCTAAATATAATACTATTACAATAGTTGCTGAATGAAACAAAGGCTGTAAATGAAATCTTCGCTTAGGGAATGTCGGATCATATCATGGAATTCTTATACGTATGTTATGATAGATCGTACCTTTTATTAGGTCTGTGCCGAAATCAATAGTCTCTCTTCTCGGATGTATGCCAACTTACCGGTGACTTCATGCAATTCCATACCAGGATTTATTTGCATGAATGAACATAAAACACGGTTCATAGTAAGCATTAGGTGACCACCCAGGTGCAATCCTTTTATTAATTGGATCTAAATTATGAAAATTTGAAAAATCCATATCTTTGCCCTGCAACTGACAAAGTATCTGAGAATGTACACTTTTCTCTTTGTCCTTCAGAAATGTTGTCCTTTGATTTATATCTGACAGAAGTCTATTAACTTTTGTAGGATATATATTTAACCTCCGTGCACATTCAAGAAAATAAAATATAGAATGCAAATATTGACAACTCATTTCTTCTCTATAATATATTGGAGGCACATCTATGTTCAATAACCTGTCACAGTGATCAATAAATGTGATTATAGATTCTTGAATAGAGTAACATAATAGTGAGTCATCATGTGGAAAAACAGATACAAGAGACAGTGCTTCTCCAAGACAATCTCTGTCATCTAAGATTATTGACGGTGTCACATTCAGACCTGGATTACGCTTAATGCATTTAAGCACAATCGAACCTAAATCAATATCAAGATCCACTACATCGAGTTTGGTCAATATACTAATAACATAAGGCAACGACATGAGGCCATCAATAAACCGTCTATCAAAAGAATCTATAGAGTTTGGTTGGGTCAAAACTTCCCTTAAAATATTCTGACAGATTATTCGCTCGTTTTCATCACTCAGCAATTCTGAATGAAGAGAATGATATAACAGCAAACCAACCTTGCCATTCAATAGTGACATATTATCCATGAATGACTGGTTACATATATAAGTATGGATTATCTCAAGTAAATCCATTTTTGTGAAGCGTTTGCCATTCATGAGATTACGATAAAATTTACATTCAAAAGGCTCTGTCATAAAACTTCACTTTTAATGATAGATTTATGCTTTCTACAAAATTATATAGAAAAATCGAGTTTTTCTACACCGGCACAATGAAAAACGAGGCCTACTCTCAAATTCTGCTTCATACTTCGTTTAATTGTTACGAATGTCCTATATTTAAGGAGTGTAATAAAAATTTCAAATATGGACAAAGACAGAATCGTGGCTGGCCTTGATGTCCACAAAATAACGATTTTATTCAATAGATATATTGTATTTAAGAGATTGAGGTGTTTCTTCTTAGTTTCCATACCATAGAATTGATGCTTTCTTACTACATGCCATCAATTTCTATCTATAGTATTTGTTGAAAGATTCCCCAATGCTCCAGATCGTTAAAAATGCTTGGGTTCATTATCGTGGGGTCATGGGTTCAAACTCTCTTTTTACTATGCCTGCGGTTTAGACTATAACTGATAATTAGTGTCACAAAAGACACTTGTTGTCAGTTGATTTTTTTCAAGATATTGTCCTGTCGATGATTTGCAGTTTTGCTTGCGATGGTTCTTCGTAGGCGTTGCAGGCTGCAAGGTAATTCTTCAGCTCCGTGAAGTCGGTACCGTAGAGATTATCGCTGAACTGATGGAGCTTGGTCATTACGTTGATGTATGCCAGCGGGTCTTTGTGGCGGGTGAGTTTTCGCAAGGCAAGTATATAATCTTCGCGGAACACTGTCGGAACGATTATGCGTGACTGGTCGGCACGGACAAGTTCTGCGTTCATC
>CAMYSW010000009.1:0-20124 GCA_947297425.1 uncultured Porphyromonadaceae bacterium | reverse complement strand
GTCTATCCCCGTCTTCTGCCCGTCAGGAGACACTGTCCCGGATTCTGTAAGAGCAAGAAATTTACCCTTATTGGCTATACCCGACGAAGGATGCATCGACATGTCACGATGATGCATCTCATAGACAATAACATCCGAAAAACTCTTCACTTCCGGTCCTTTGTCAGAATCCCAACCCTTCGGGTTCGTCTTGGAAAAATCAATAATGGCGGCACGCTTGCCATTAACACCGACAGCCTTCGCCCAGACACCTGGGGTTTCCAGAAGCCACTTCCCGTCATATTTAACCTTAAAAGTATAGAACTTGCCATACAGCTGTTCGGGAACCATAGCTGTCCATGTACCTGTAGCCTCATCTTTACTCATGGGAACAGTCTTGAACGCCATTCCCGTGCGCCCGTTATCATAAAGACTCAACAAAACCTCCTGAGCCCTGGGACTCCAGAGACGGAAATGAGTGCCCGAAGCATCCACTTTGAGTTCCAGGTCATCCCCGGAATAGACTGGATAGGAAACAAACTGCGAGTCAAATGCACTCTGTGCACGAATCTCAGCGCAAAAGCCACCCCCGACAGGGACAAACATACCCGCGGCAATAGTCATGGAAATTAAATTTCTTTTAGATCTTTTCATGTAAGTAACTCTTAAATAGTTAAGCGATTGCAAATATACATAATTTCCATGAATATAAAAAGAGGACCATACCACAACATTTTTGTTTGTTTTTCCGCTGTTTCAGAATAATTTGATACCTTTGTGCATATATAAGGGAAAGCCCAAAAGAAAGAGTTTATAAATTGACACTATAAGCATGAAAAATGTAAGTTTAACCAAACTGGTTGCGGATATACGCGAAATAACCCATCATTATCGCACGCAAGCATCCATCCAACTCAATTCTACAATAGTAGATGAACGCTGGGAAATAGGAAAACGTATCGTTAAGGAAGAACAAAATGGAGATATAAGAGCCAAATATGGCGCCAATTTATTAAAAGAACTTTCAGCCCGACTCACTGTTGAGATGGGCAAAGGCTATAGTCCTCGCGCTTTAGCTTATTATCGTCAACTATACATCTATTTCCCTGATAGAAACATTTTGCAGACGCGTCTGCAAAATCTCACATGGTCTCATATTCAGGCAATTCTTGGCGAAAAGAACGAAATAGCAAGATTGTGGTATATTAATGAAACAGCACAACAGATGTGGTCTGTGAAGACATTGGAGAGAAATATTGGCTCCCAATATTACCACAGGTTATTAGCATCCTCCAATAAAGATGCTGTCATAAAAGAAATGGAACAATTGACATCTGAAGACAATATTGTCATCACTCCAGAGCAATATATCAAATCACCAGTTGTAACGGAATTTCTTGGAATTGAAAAAGATGCCACATACACAGAAAGCGAGCTTGAAAATGCATTGATAACCCACCTTCAGCAGTTCCTTATGGAGTTGGGCAAAGGTTATGCATTCGTAGAACGGCAGCAACACATTGTTACTGATGTTGGCGAATACTACATCGACCTTGTGTTTTACAACTATTTGCTAAAGTGCTTCGTACTGATAGACCTTAAGACAACCAAAATATCCCATCAAGACGTGGGACAGATGGATATGTACGTCCGAATTTACGACGATTTGAAGCGCACAAAAGGCGACAATCCCACCATTGGAATATTGCTCTGCTCTGAAACAAGTGAGGACATTGCAAAATACTCCATGCTCAATGGTAGCAAACAACTGTTCGCATCTAAATATCTAACTTTCCTTCCGTCAGAAAAAGAACTCCGCATAGAGATTGAAACTCAAAAGAATCTATTTCTATTACAAAGAAGAGATACACAAGAATAAAGTTCAAATTTAAACAGGTCCTAAGAAATAATGCCGCAATACCATATACAATAACATCTCCGGCTCCGCAAGGTATAAAAATTCACAACCCGTTCAATCAACAATACAAGCACATGGAGGATTCAAAAATTAAATGAATTGTTATCGGAAATTAAAAAGATTTTGTAATTTTACGGAACAAAACAGGTGACATGAGAAATTTGACAAAATATATCCTTGTAGTCTTGGCAAGCTTATGCCTGACAACAACGACATATGCCTCCCCCAAGGGATGGGAACCTGTCAAAAGTGAAAATGTCTCCTCCGCAAAATCCGTGATGAAGGATACCGACCTTGAAATTAAGGCAGCTCCGGGACTTATCCTTATAAGCAACAGCAGTCAGGTGCAAATCAAGGTCTTCACCATCCTCGGCAGACTTGTCAGCAACGAGACCCTCCCGCCCGGAAATTCTCGCCTTCAACTGCCAACCCATGGTGTCTATATCGTCAAAGTCGGAGACCTCACCTGCAAAGTTGCAGTCTGATCCGAATCAGACTCTAAAAACAAATGTTCAACTAAAAACCAACCTATACAAAAAATACACATGGAAACACCCGACATTAAATGGGCGGAACTTCCTTTCGGATATGTTCCCACCGACTACAACGTCAGATGCACATTCAAAGACGGCAAATGGGGAGAAATCGAAGTCAGCGACTCCGAATACATCCCGGTTCACATTGCCGCAACTTGTCTTCACTATGGTCAGGAATCTTTCGAAGGACTGAAAGCTTTCCGTGGTAAAGACGGCAAAGTCAGAGTATTCCGCATGGAAGAAAACGCTCGCCGTTTCATCCGCAGTGCTGAAGGAATCAAGATGGAACCGATGCCCGAAGAGCTATTCTGTGAGATGGTTCGCAAGGTAGTTAAACTCAACGAACGTTTCATCCCCCCTTACGGCTCCGGAGCCTCACTTTATATTCGCCCCTTCCAGATCGGACTTTCACCCCGTGTCGGCGTGAAACCTGCCGACGAATATATGGTGGCGATGCTCGTCACCCCTGTAGGACCTTACTTCAAGACCGGATTCAAACCATGCAAAGTATGCCTGTCGCGCGAATATGACCGCGTAGCTCCCAAAGGCACAGGTTCAATCAAGATCGGCGGCAATTACGCGGCTTCGCTCGTAGCAGGAGAGAAAGCACACGACCTCGGTTACGCTGTGATGCTATACCTGGATCCTAAAGAGAAAAAATATCTCGACGAATGTGGCGCAGCCAATTTCTTTGCAATCAGAGGAAACAGCTACATCACTCCCGACAGCGAGTCTATCCTCCCGTCAATCACCAACAAGAGTATACGTCAACTTGCCGAAGACATGGGCATGACAGTGGAACGCCGCCATGTTCCATACGATGAACTCGAAACATTCGAGGAAACCGGCAACTGCGGCACGGCTGCAGTCATCTCCCCTATCGGCGAGATATATGATATCGACAACGGCCGCACGTTCACATACTGCCCCGACGGCACTCCCGGACCTAAATCCACATTGCTCTACAACAAGCTTCGCGGAATCCAGCTCGGTGAAGAGGAAGACACTCACGGATGGTGCGAGATCATAGAATTTGATTGATCAGGAATGACAGATCCACTTGACATTATCAAGAAATATTACAAGCCCGGCACCCTGCTTTATGAAACGCTCGTGATTCACAGCATTAAAGTAAGGGACAAGGCACTTGAATGCATTAACCGCAGAGGCATCGAAGTTGACAAGGACTTCGTCGCTTCTGCGGCGATGCTTCACGACATCGGTATCTTCCGATGCGATGCACCGGATATATTTTGCACCGGAGACCTGCCATACATCTGCCACGGGATAGAAGGGCGCAAGATACTTGAGGCGGAACACCTGCCACGACATGCACTCGTGTGTGAACGGCATACAGGATCCGGACTTACCGTTGACGACATAATCCGCCAGAACCTCCCGCTTCCACACCGCGACATGACCCCTCAGACGCTTGAGGAAAAATTAATATGTTACGCTGATAAATTCTACTCCAAATCCGGAGACATACGCACAGAAAAAAGCTTCGACCGAGTGCTCCGCTCCATGGAACGCCACGGCGCCGACACCCTCGCCCGCTTCCTCACCCTCCACTCCCTCTTCGGATAACCTGCGCCACTCCAATAACTCCAACCACTAACCACCACGTAACAACCACTTTTATTCGATTTATTAAAAGCGATTTGTCAAAAGTCTAAAAGCTAAAAAAAGTTTAACGTATTGTTTATTCCGGCTTCTTATTTGGCAATGTCTGCAAGTTTGGCTAACTTTGCAAGGCTATTTATGTCCCGACCGCACGGAAGCGACTTTCGTTTCACATTGTTGCATCGTCAGGACCGGCAATAACAACTTTGAGGCAACTTACACTATATATTGCAATTATCCTTGCGTTAAGTTTCGTTTGGGCACAAAAAAACACTACCCCGCGAAAAGCGGCACTTAAAGCATCGACCTCCGACACTCTAACGATGTTGCCGGAAAGAGTTCTCATGCCTGACAGCAACGGAATCCTGAAAAACAGCAGGATTATACTCCGCGACTCAATACTCACACCCTCAGATTCGACATCCTTAAAGCCCATTAACTTGCAGGACAGCACATCGTCAAGTTTGGGAAAAGACTCCATACCGGGTGACTCACTCGGAGAGCGCAAGGGATTCTCACGCATAATCCGCGAAAAGGTGGATCTTGACAATGCCCTGAATTTCTCGGCAAAAGATTCACTCGTGCTGATGGGACAGCAAAACGCATACCTTTATGGCGACGGCAACGTAGATTACGGTGAGTTTAAGCTAAATTCAGCGGAAATACGCATGGAGATGGACAGCTCCACCGTCTATGCGGCAGGTGTTGTAGACTCCATAGGAGAACTGCAGGGAAATCCGGTTTTCCAACAGGGTGGCGATGAATACGAATCAAAATCCATGAAGTATAACTTCAAGACAGAAAGAGGATATATCACCGACGTGATCACAGAGCAAGACGAAGGCTTCCTTCTCGGAAGCCGCGCCAAGAAGAATCCCGACGGAAGCTTCTTCGTTGAAGACGGAAGATATACCACTTGTGAAGACCATGAGCATCCGCACTTTTATTTCCAACTTACAAGAGCCAAAGTGCGCCCGAAAAAGGATGTTGTCACGGGACCCGGTTATATGGTGCTCGCTGACGTCCCTCTCCCTATCGCACTCCCCTTCGGCTATTTCCCATTTTCCGAAAAATATTCGAGCGGAATCATATTCCCTTCATTCGGAGACGACTACAACCGAGGATTCTACCTACGCGACGGAGGTTATTATTTTGCGATCAACGACAATGTTGACCTCGCGCTCCGAGGAGAAATATATACCAAAGGTTCCTGGGGAGTCTCGGCACATTCATCATACGTGAAACGCTATAAGTTCCGGGGATCTTTCGATATCTCATTCCTTACCACGATCACCGGAGACAAAGGCTCACCCGACTATTCCAAGATGCAGAACTTCCAAGTTATCTGGAATCATCAACAAGACACAAAGGCAAATCCCGCACTCAACTTCTCTGCGTCGGTAAATTTCGCCACGTCCGGCTATTCGCGTAACGACCTCAACTCATATTACAACCAGAATTTCACAGAAAATACAAAGTCATCAACGATCAATGCGACTTATCGCCGTCCCGGCTCCAAATGGAGTTTCTCGGCTACCGCCAATATCGCTCAACGATCGCAAGACTCTACCCTTGCTGTCTCATTCCCGAATTTGACGGTATCAATGTCGCAGATTGCCCCATTCAAACGCAAAAAATCCGTGGGAGGTGAGAAATGGTATGAGAAAATTAAAATGTCATACTCCGGTCAGTTTCAGAACTCACTGACTGCACAGCAGGATGTATTCTTCAAGAAAAGCCTTATTAAAGACTGGCGCAACGGCATGCGTCACTCCGTGCCTGTGAGTGCAACATTCTCGATCTTCAACTACCTCAACCTCTCGCCCTCAATTTCGATGAACGACCGCATGTACACCTCCAAGATACGCCGTCAATGGGACACGCAGGCTTCGCGAGAGGTGCAAGACACCACACACGGTTTCTACAACATTTTCGACTTCAACGCCTCCCTCTCGTTCGACACGAAAGTTTACGGTTTCTACAAACCGATGAAATTCCTCGGAGACAAAGTGCAGATGATACGCCACGTCATCACTCCCACCCTGTCGTTCAACTGGGCACCGGACTTCGGCAACCCGATGTGGAAATATTATGACTTCTATGAATACACCGATCAGGCGGGAAATAACCGCCGCGTAGACTATTCATACTTCTCACACGGCATATTCGGAGTTCCAGGTCGAGGCAAGAGCGGTTCACTCTCGCTCAATATCGCAAATAACCTCGAAATGAAGGTCAAAGATGAAAACGACTCCACAGGCTCAAGAAAAGTATCATTGATCGAAAATCTTTCTCTCAGTTCAAGCTATAACTTCGCAGCCGACTCGCTGCGTTTGAGTCCGTTGCAAACATCCATCATGTTGCGTCTGGTAAAGAACTTCAACCTCAACCTTTCGGCAACATGGGATCCTTATGTCTATAAACTCGACGCCTCTGGCAATCCGCGTCAGGTGAACCGCTACCGCTGGCAGGAAGGCAAAGGGTTATACAAGCTTTCGTCAACGGGAACATCCTTCTCATATACTTTCAACAACGACACATTCAAACGCAAGAAAAAAGAAGACAACAGAAACACAGAAGGCAATGACGGAGAAGACGACGAGCCTACAGAAGATGAAAGCTTCTCCAATCGCGCTGAAGCGAAACGGCGTAACAAGACAGGAGATGCCGAAGAAGGCAGCGACTCCGACGGATATGCCAAATGGGATTGCCCCTGGAGCCTGTCGGTGAACTATTCTATCAACTACGGATATGGTGAATTTGACAAAGTGAAAATGGACTACAAAGGGAAGTGGACACAGAACCTCTCGTTCAACGGCAACATACGCCCCACAAAAAACTGGAATTTTTCATTCTCGGCATCCTATAATTTCGAACTAAAAAAGATAGCATACATGAACTGTTCCATATCGCGCGACCTGCATTGCTTCACCATGACTGCATCTTTCGTGCCCATGGGTCCTTATAAATCTTACAACTTCCATATCGCAGTGAAATCCTCACTCCTCAAAGACCTCAAATATGACAAACGTTCACAAGGCAATAACAATATCCGTTGGTATTAGAGTGTAAAATTGCCCTGATTTATTTTATATGTAAGTAATAAAAATTACTTACTTTTCACAACAAAATAATAAATCACTAAACCTTAGTTAATTAAAATAATTTAACACTATTTAACAATTCGGGGGGGGTAATTCAATTTTTTATATTTATCTTTGCAACGCATTTGACAAAATTTGCTACTGACTTGTAACAGTTTTTGAAACATTCTGACAATTTACATTACAAAGTGTTTTATTTTCTTTGACTTTTTAGAATATTGCACTGTGTGCTGATTTACAGAAAATGTTTTAAGACGATTTCACCTAATCGACGCAATTTTTACGACTGCCTTCTTTTTTCAATCAGACAACACACAACATATATGAAAGCTATTTGCTATATCATTTTTACACTTTTGACTTCATTGACGGTCTCCGGTCAAGTTGCGGTCAAAACCAATGTCCTATATGACGCCACATCCACTCCCAACTTAGGCGTCGAAGTGGGAGTAGGAGGAAAATCCACAATCAACCTCGTTTACGGGCTTAACCCATGGAAGTTTAATTCCTCTTCACATGGAGAACGATATGCCAAGCATTGGGTTATAATGCCGGAATACAGATGGTGGCAATGCTCACGTTTCAACGGGCATTTCTTCGGCGTGCATGCCATGGGTGGACAGATGAACGTAGCCAACGTATCGCTTCCCATACCTGGCGGTTTCTTCAAAGGTGTCAACCTTACCAAAGCCGTAAAAGACAGCCGCTATCAAGGTGAATTTGCCGGAGCCGGACTGACCTATGGTTATCAGTTTCCCCTTTCTCGTCATTGGAACATAGAGGCAGAAATCGGAGCCGGATACGCACATGTGTGGTATGACCAATTTCCATGCGGGGAATGTGGAGCCAAAATAAGCAAAGGACACACCAACTATGCAGGCATCACCAAGCTCGGTCTTTCAATCATGTATGTATTCTGATAACCTGCAAGTAAATTAAGCGAAAAACTTAACGATCAAGAAGCTGAAAATGAAATTTAATATCAAGACATTCATCATGGCGATATTCGTCATGGGCATGCATTGCATGGCGAGCCCGGCGATAGCCACAAACGTCAAGGTGACCAAAACTGTTGCAAGCAGAGTAGATGACAGCCTGCGCATATTGGCAGACATCAATCTTGACGCAGTAAAACTTGGAAGCAACAGTCAGTTATATATAACGCCCGTGATTGAAGACAATGCCGGCAACTCTCTGCCATTGCCCTCCCTTATGGTCAACGGGCATGCCATGCAGATAGCCTACGAACGCAAGAGTCTCCCCGGCAACATGCGCAAAAATCATGATGTAATAAAGGCTGTGAAAAGGAACAATGGCAAGGATCAGACTGTCAATTATCTCGCTGACATTCCATTATCCAAATGGATGTGGAACCCCAAAGCTACAATCCGATGGACGGTAGACACATGCGGATGCGGCTATCTTCACGGATCTGCAGCCGGTGTCCCAACCGGATTAAACCTCAATCCGGCGGCAAAAATGCGAGTAGCATTCATAACCCCGGAAGTTACCGAACTTCCGGTCGCGGTGCACGAAGGTAAGGCACTGGTGAGGTTCGAAGTCTCCAAATCCGATCTCCACACCGAACCGTACATATGCCGTAACGGACAAAGAATAGACAATCGCTCAGAACTCAAGGTCATTGACGATTCAATATCATACGCACTGAGCGACAAAAACGTTGAGATAGCAAAAATCAAGATCTGCGGATATGCATCGCCCGAAGGTAGCTACTTAAACAACCAGCAGCTTTCCACCGACCGCTCGCGTGCCCTCTCCGAATATATCGCTTCAAAATATAAGTTACCCGCAGATAAGAGCGAATTTGACGCAGTGGCAGAGAACTGGGACGGATTCAAAGACATAGTAAAAACAAGCCCCTTGCTCTCCGTCAGCCAACGCAAGAAACTTTTAGAACTTATTGACCGCCCCGCCTACGGACCCTCCGACTGGGATGCCAAGGAGCGGGAATTACGCACAGACCCTCAATTCTCATCATTATACAAGAATACGATCCTGCCCGAATGGTTTCCCGAACTACGTGCAACACGGTTCGAAATTTCCACACGTCTGAAACCTCTCTCCGATGAAGAGCTTGCCGAAGTAATGGAGCATACTCCCGAAAAAATGTCGCTTAACCAGATGTTTCGCGTAGCACGCCTATACCCTGAAGGTTCTGATAGATTCAACAACGCAATCTCCACGGCTCTCAGATTCTATCCTGAAGATCCTACATCCAACCTGAACATGGCATCTGCACTTCTGAAAAAAGGAGATTTCAAGGAAGCAAAAAAATATCTTGAAAAAGCCGGCAACACCCCGGAAGCATTCAACTCGCGAGGAATCATTGCGGCATGGGAAGGCGAACTTGACATTGCCTCAGAGATGTTCACAAAGGCTGGAGCACTTCCTGAGGCTGCAAAAAATGCAGAGATGGCAAAATAAAGAAATCAACAATAACAACTTATTTATAAAAACTGAAGAAATGAAAAAAAATTTAATTTATGGAGCTATGGCAATCGGGCTTATCTTCTCAGCCTGCAACTCCGAAGAACCACTGGCTGTTGACAACGGCAGTGGCAACGGTGTTGCACCAACAGACCAGACGCTCTACGTAAACATGTCTATCCACGGAGACATAGGCACCCGTGCTGCAGAAAATAATGGCGCGCCCTCTGAGGACACTGATTTTGACGCAGGTACTGACGAATCTGAAGTTCAGAATGCATACTTCGTGTTTTATGATGCCGCCGGCAACGTAGTCGGAGACATAGTTCCCGTCACACTCGACAATCTTGCTACCGACAATTCAGGACCGACGGTAGAGAAATATTATAAGTCGGTAGTGCCAGTAAGCGTGCGGAAAGGTGAGAATAACCCGACACAGGTTGTATGTTATATCAACCCTCTTTCTCCTGCCGCACTTCAAAACCCACTCAGTGTGATCCAGGCAGTGACACGCGAGGAAGTAAAGACCAATGCCGCAGGGAAGACTCTATTCCCGATGAGTAACTCCGTATATTATGTCAATGACTCTGACGCGAGACCTCAAATTGCAGTGACAATTGCCGAAGACCAGCTTTATCCATCAAAAGAAGAAGCCGCAGCTGCAGGCAACGAAGCCATCAATATCTACGTTGAACGTTATGCTGCAAAGCTTAAATTCACTGCAACAAACGCAACACCTTACAGCACCCACACCGTGCTGACAGAGAATAATGCGGAGGTCCCCGTCACCCTCACATTCATCACAGAAAAATGGGCACTTAACGCAGAAGCAACTACCACTTATGTGGTGAAATCTTTCCGTGAACCGTCATCTACCGGACAGATGCTCGGATCCAACTTTACCTACAACATGCTTAACACCCAGATAAATCTGCGCGACCCAAGCATCATGAAAGATAACGTAACAGAAAACACTCCGAAGCTTGACATAAACGATGCATGGGTATGGAACAATGCCGCTTATCACCGTTCTTACTGGGGTGTATCTCCGGCTTATTTCACGGAAAAGTATCCGGTTGTAGGCACAGATGCCACAGATGATCTCAACCAGCATTATTATTCATACAAAGAGCTTTCCGAAGGTAAAGGCTTTTCAGCCACATCTACAAATGCCGAATATTTCCGTGAGACTACAGTCGGACTCCGCGCACTCCATTCCGAAAACCCCGCAGCCGCTACACCATCCGTAATACTTGTAGGTCATTACGAAATTGATGTCAATGGCACCAAGGCTCCGGCAAACAGCGAATTTTACACTTACCTCACAGGCTCAGACGGTCATCCACTCGTATATTTCGCGAATCAGGCAAATAGCGCGGAAAGCGCTGTTGCCGGTGGTGAAAGCATGCTGAAGCGTTTCCTCGCCCAGACTACGGTCCTTTATAAACTGATCAACGGGTCATATGTCCGCTACAACATAAATGATGAAGCTGACCTCAATAAGCTTACAGCCAATCTCGAAGTTGCAACGCTTCCTACCGACGGACAAGAAAAATTCGATCCCAACCGCCGCACCCTCCAGTTTAAAGAGAATGCCAACACTGTAGGCATCTATGTTGCCAATGGTAATGGTTATAAACAGATCTCAGATGAAGATGCAAATACAAATATCACTCTCGCCGAGGCAAACAAGGTTCTTCGCCAGCAGGTTGGTTATGCCGTATGCTACAACCTTGGCAGGGGATTCTTCAACATCCCTGTAAAACACTATGGATGGTATCGCGAAGGCAACCCTCAGAAAAACAGCAATTCCACACATATCGACTGGTCTAAAGTGCGCGTAGGTGATTTCGGTCTTGTCCGCAACCATTCCTATTCAATAGAAATCAACAAGATCGAAGGTCTGGCATCTGGTATCGGAGGTGAAGACACACCGATCGTGCCACCGGCAGACACTGAAGAGTATTATGTTGCCTACAAGGTGAACATCCTTAAATGGGCAGTCGTGCCGACGCAGAATGTAGAGCTTTAGGTGTAAGGCATAAGGTTTTAGGTTTTAGGCTTTAGGCTTTAGATTAAAGCTTTCAGATAAACAAAAATAGGGACGAGGGGACTGATCCCCCCTCGCCTCACCAAGGATAAACAAGACACCAACCGGTTTCATGGAATCCGTATATTGAAACAAAATAACAACAATGCATATCAAGAATTTCAGAAACAACCTCTTCGGTGCGGCTACACTCTTGCTCGCGATGACTACCGCCGGATGCTCGATGGTTACCGACGAACCCAACGCCTGTCCCGCGCAACTCCGCGTCAGGTTTGTTTATGATTACAACCTAAAATTTGCCGATGCTTTCGCCAATGAGGTGAAATCGGTAAACATCTGGGCTTTCGACTCTGATGGAAAACTCGTATGGAGCGATGCTGCCAATGGCGAAGAACTTGCCGAAAACAGTTTCTATCTCGAAACGCCACTCACCGAAGGACGCTACGATTTCGTATCATGGTGCGGACTCAAAGATAATGAAAGTTTCAACCTTGCCACTTATACTCCCGATACCAAAGAAGAGTTGGAAATAACACTAAAAACCATTTCAGAAAATGGTGAGAGTATTTCAAAAAACAATCTGCCGGGGCTATATCATGGCATGGTAAAAGGGGTGACATACGATATAGACCCGTTCTCCCCAACTTTCAAGACAGTGACTATACCGCTGATGAAAGACACCAAAGACATACGCATCATGTTACAGCATCTTGACGGCTCGGAAATAGACAACCGCGATTTCTCAGTTAGCATCACCGACCGCAATGCCAAGATGTCATGGAACAACACAATCATGCCTACGCATGTGATATACAAACCATGGAACATAAAATATGGTCAGGCTTCCGCTCCCGGAAGCAAAGATACGAAAGCCATGACCTCGGTAGCATCGCTCCTCTTCGAGCTTTCCACAGGCAGGCTCATGGAAAGTTCGGACGCCGTGCTAACCGTGCATCGCAACTGGGACAATCAGGATATAATCAGAATCCCGCTAATTGATTATCTGCTTCTCGTAAGGGGACATTACGGAAACATCTCCGACCAGGAATATCTCGACCGTATGGACGACACTTCAATGGTGTTCTTTATCGACAAGAATAGCAACTGGTACATGTCAGCAGGAATATTCATTAACGACTGGGCTGTTGTGCCCCCACAACAGGAACCGATATGACAACAACAAGGAACCTCATATGGATTTTCATGCTCCCTCTGTTGGTTGCGCTCTCGGCATGCTCCATGGTGGAGCAGCCCGAAACACCATGTCCCGTTGAGGTCAGCGACAACAAAATCAGTTTGAGCTTCCGGATGATGTCATCGAATATCACCCGCGATACACGTGCCGACAATCAGGGACACGGGGAAACAGACAGCGAATGGCAGGATTTCGAAGATGCCATCAATGAACGGGACTTCGCATTCTTCATTTTTCTGGGAGAAGAGGAAGACGCCCCTCTGATCATAAAAGTGGAAAACATATTCCAATCGAAAGATCCGGACCTGATCATAACGGGAGGATTCGGTGCATACACGATATCGCTCACAATTCCTAAAAAGATATTGGAAGACAAATTAGGACGGGAACTCAATCCGGAAAGCTATAGCGCAATCCAGTTTCGCATAGTGCTCCTTGCCAATTGCTACTCTCCCGGAAACGGTGGTGACTATCAAGGACTAAATCCGGCGTCATATCGCGACCTTATCGACAAGACCGCGGAATGGAGCTTCAACATGAGCGAGATACATAACTACACGAGCGACGGTGGCGACTACACTATCGACGGAATATATAAAGGATTCATTCCGATGTTCGGCACAAGACTCTTCAGCGCAACGGAAAAAGATCTGTACGCAAGCCGCCCCGACAACCGGATATGGCTCGGAGAGATGTGGTTGCTCAGGTCCCTTGCCAAAGTGAGGGTCGTGGACAATATAAAGAAAGAGGGAGGAGCCATATATCCCCGCATATCACGTGCCGAGATAGTCTCCTCTACCGCAACATCACGACCGCTACCATACGATGCAGTAAATTATGCAGACGGGGAGCAGGTTCACGAACCCAACATACTCACGACCGAAGATTCCGGCAATATGAATTACATCCTCGGGGTGCTGAGTAAAGGTTCAAAGAACATGTTCGGATATATTCCCGAGCAGGCGATAAAAGACAACCTGCCCGAATTTAAGGTGACCGTGGACATAAATGAGACCAAATCGGAAACATATCTAATACCCATGTCCGGCTACAAGCAGCAGACTCTCGACTTCGGAAAGAACATTCTCCGCAACCATATCTACACGTTGCAGATAAATGCCGTAAAATTAGGTGTACCAGCTGACATCACTGTCTCCGTCAAAGAATGGACCCCGTTCAGTCTCAACCTTGACTACACCGACCAGGTGAACGTGTCGAAACCCATTTCATGGACAGCAAGCAGCGTAGCCGACGACGACACGGACGCGGGAGTTGTGGTGATGCTACCATGGCATGACGACGAAAGCTCGCCTGCCGAGTGCTCTTTCACTATCGACACCCCATTGGGTGCCACGTGGACGGCATCGCTAATCGCCACGGAGGGTGCACAAGGTGCATTCAAATTCCTTGATGCGGAAGGGAATCAGGTCAACACCATCTCGGGCACGATAGATGGTAAGGAAACCCGGCTCAGGATAGTGACAACTGATGCGGCACCTCCGGCAAACAATTCAGCAAGGCTACAGGTCGTGGTCTCCCTCGCCAACTGGAAATATATGGAGGCACAAATCTGTGGCAACAAGATTTACAAGAATTACACAATCACTCAGAATAAGCAGTAATTGGAAATGCTCCGAAAATTAACAAGATACATATTCTTCTCTACGTTGACGATTCTGTCCGTGGCTTGTAGCGATGATTTCAGTTCCCCCGCTGACGGTAGGGGAACCGTGACCATCACCCTCAGCAATTCACACGCAACGCGCTCCACGGATTCAGACAATAGCGAAACGAAGATAGACAACGTTATCATTGCGCTATACCCCTCTGCCGGAGATGACAACACTCCTGCAGCCGCACAGCAGACATTCTCCGGTTTGGGAGCCAACAGCTCAGCAAAGGTTCAGATGACGCTTACGGACGAGATGGTTCAGACGCTCTTTGCAAACCAAGGCGGTGGGACTTGCCGCATGTATGCCGTTGCGAACATAAACGGCACGGGAATCCCGGAGAATGCCACAATTGCCCAATTGAAAAACATTGCCGTCTCGTCAGAGTTCGCGTCGAAGAAAGTGCAGAGCATGTTCGTAATGGCGGGAGCGGGACAGGTGATCCTCTCCAAAACCGGAGACACGGCATCCGCCACGGGCAGCGCGGTGATGGCACGTGCCGCAGCCAAGATCAACCTTAACATCAAGCTCCCCGAATCGGTAACATCCAATGGTGAGACCTGGCATCCGGTTACGGACGCCAACGGCATACGCGCCCTCCTGAACAATGGAGTGGCGAAGTCCAGAGCCGTGCCGGGAGACCCCGGGGTAGACAGCAACTGGACTTCTCCCGCTGACGATGACTATTTCAGCATCACAGCCGGGGATATATCCTGCATCCGTTATCTGTCGGATACCGAAACTGGTGAGTATCCTTACCAGACAGATGTTCCTTTCTATACATATCCAAACCAATGGGAAGAGACACCCGATGAAAACCACAAGACTTTTCTCCGGCTTCTGGTGACCTGGCAAAAGGATGGCGACAGCCAATGGCTGACATTCTATTATCAGGTACCGGTGACCGACATGACAAAACTCATTCCCAACGGATCATATACGATCAACCTCAACGTGGGGATGTTGGGAAGCCTTTCTCCAGAGACCCCGGAAGAGCTGACCGACCTTAGCTATCAGATAGTAGACTGGAACAAGGAAGACATAGACGTAAGCATCAACGATCAGCGGTATCTTGTGGTCAATCCGACATTATATACAGTAAACAACGAAGAAGAGATGTCCATTCCGTTCTATACATCCCATCCTGCTGAAATTTCAGACATAAGCATGGAGTATAATCGCTTCAACTATTACAGCAACGGAAACGGCGAAGTTGTCACTATCCCGATCACCAAAGCCCAGATTGACGATTCATTTGTAGACACGGATTCACTCTGCACATACCATGTTCGTAGAGACCCTATATCCGGTCAGAATACGATTGTCATCAGGCATCCCCTAAAGATATGGGAACCATATGCGTCCAAAACGGCAACAACGCCAATAAGCCTGACCGGTCGTGCCGACAATTCCCTCCAAACCGTAATAAACAGCATCAGGTGCTATAAACCGTCGACATCTAACTCCGATGTCTACTCACCCTATACGATAAAAGCCACCATACGGCACAAAGACAATCCTGCTTTCAGCGAATCCATCATTGTCACGCAGAATCCGGGTATGTATATAGAACACAAACCGAATCCGGGTGGAGGTGCCAATAATAAAGGGAATGTCTTTGTCAACAATTCAAATAGCACAAGTGGAAATTACGGTGGTGTCCACGGGTTAGGCGGAACAGGAAATAGAAATCCTAATATGTATATTATAAACATTTCTACTTTAAGTAGTGGTTCAGAATATATTATTGGGGATCCACGAACACAATATACAAACAATAATCTAAGCACAGAGACAGGCAGCGGACGCAACAAGAGATATCCGGACATGACAACACCAACCGTTAATGGAGATGTTGCCGGTGATTGGTGCGAAACCGTAACCTCATTGTACCACGCAGACGAGACAAATAGAAGTTTACAATATTATTATCCGACAATAGAGAGCCAGGAAAATCAATATAAGATGATGGTTGCGCCAAAGTTCCGAGTGGCTTCCTCTTATGGAGTAACGAACGCTATCAACCGAGACGCGGCGCGACGCAGGATGGCGACATATCAGGAAATGGCATGTCCTGCCGGGAGATGGAGACTTCCTACATATGGTGAACTTCAATTTATCATAACACTTTCAAGCACAGGGAAGATACCGGTACTGTTTTCTATTAATGGCAACTATTGGACAGCTCAAGGTATATGTACAGTAAATTCGAATGGCACAATAACCTTAAGCAATAGTACCAATACTACAGCTTACGTTCGAGGCATTTATGATGAGTGGTATTGGGAACAGCAGTCTGATTATGTAATATATCCCGATGCATCAGGAAACTACACTTACACGCTCGGTGACATGCCGCGGAACGTGACCAAAAGCAATGCCCTTATCAAAAAATATAAGAATGATATAAGTAAGAAAAATTCGATGACACAATGATCAATCTAAAAAAATATATCTTCATTTTGTTGGCTTTGGCTGGTTTATCCGCCTGTTCCACAGAGGAACTTATGGATAACCAACCAGAGTCTGGAAACAGCAACCCGTTCGAGGTCACTGTGTCTGTTGCTATCCCGGATATGCCTACTTCCCAGACACGCGGAATACTTGGAGAGACCCCGGGAGCCAACCTTAAACTGACCATCCTCGAATTTGAGAAGGGTGCCGATGCCGCCAATACTAACCTCACAAAAATATATCAGGCGGAAACGACATCACCCACCGATGTTGCAAACGACGGGACGGTAAAATTCAAGGTAACCCTTAACAGCACCTCTTCGGCGAAAGTGCTCCACCTGATGATTGCCGACGAGTTTATAACATGCAGTTTCGGCAGCGAGGCGAACCTTATTCCCATGATCACTACCGGCATCGTGAACAATATATCGCACGAAGCTTATTGGGGAAGGGTGGAATGCGATAACGGATATGTGACCATTGACGAAAGCGGAGAAGCAAAACTGAGCACCGATGTTAAGCAAAAGCTGACAAACGTGCCAGTCATACGTAATTTCTGCAAGATCACGGTGCAGAACACTGCCATGACCAATTTCGATTTCCTCGGATTTGAACTGGTCAATATTCCCACAGCCGGAACTATAGCACCTTGGGACCAGGCAAACCTCGACATACCCGAATTGCTTTCGGGAGCAGACATGCTTCCGTATTCCCAAGTCTCCCCTGTCTACAAAGGGATAGTACCCGAAAACTCCGGATTCCGCAACCAGGAGACTGAAATCCGCGCCCTCTCCGGGTCCGAAGCCAGCAGATTCAGCAACGCAGCCCAATACATATATGAACACCCTTATGAATCGGGCAGGCACACCTACATGATCATCAAAGGCAGATACCGCGCGGGCACCGGATCGGCATGGGGTGCGCCGTCATATTACAAGATTGACCTCGGAAAAGCTGACAGCGAAACCGGAATGTTTGCATTCTATCCGTTGCTCAGGAATTATAATTTCAATGTCGTCATAACAGATGTGCGTGCCGGAGGAGCCTCCACTCCCTCCCAGGCTATTGACGGAGTGGCGTTCAATAACATATCCGCAGACACAAAAACCAACGCAATGCTCAACGTGTCTGACGGAAAAAACATGTTGGTAGTCAGCGCCACAAGCAATATCTTTGTAAAAGAGGATCAGCCTTTCACCTTGAAGTATCAGTATTACACTGATGTTACGGGAGCCAAACAGATCGACAATTCATTAGTTCAGATAAAAGGCATAGGCACAGGGGAAGTGATCAAAAGCTATACAGAGAACATTGACGGAGACTGGAAAACCGTGACAATATATCCTAACGGACCTACAGCCGTGAGCAAGACTCAGTCATTCCTCGTGACCGACGGTCAAGGATTGGGACGCGTGATAACCCTCGTTCTCAATCTTCCCTGGAACATTACTAACATGGTTACCCTCCCCGGTATAGCCAATGAGCCATCACAGACAACCTCCCTGCCGGTAAGCACTGACGCAGGAAAAGAGCTGACCGTTTACTTCAACCTTCCGGACGGAATACCTGAAGCTGTGTTCCCGCTCAGCTTCAAACTTGAAGCTGACAAACAAGATATTGAAAACAATCCGATCGGAACTCTCGTAGTGTCCACAGGGGCATCACTTTTCGATCCTGCAAAACCTGCAATATCCTATATCAAAACCGTATCGCTGGAAGAATACAAATATATGTATGCCGAAGGCACCGGCAATAATGTTGACATAAGCAAAAAGAACACAAATCACCTTGTGCGCTGCCGTTTCCGCACCATCACGAAAGGCACGGGAGAAACCAAGGTTAAAATTGACAATCCCTATTTTAACCCTTGTGAGCTTACATTCAACAGAACAAATTAACTTTGGCATAAGTGAATTAATTCAGGCATATTTTTAATTTAAGTCATTTTAATCAGCAAGTGCAAATTTAGAATCAGTAACATTTAAACGATTTAAATTCGTCATCATTATCCGATTTATTTGCAAGCAATTCTCACGGAAGCAAAAACTGCAACAATTGCAGTTTAGTTCCCGTGAGAATTGCAATTTTTAATCCCATTCTATCCCGGAATTTATGCTATCTGTCTTTAGGGCTACAATGAATCCAAAATCATTTCCAGAGATGCCTCCATTTTGGAAAATGCAAACAGTTTCATTTCAAGGTCTTTTATAGAAGCGATGTACGAAGAAAGAAATCCACCTTACCCGATAGTTCCTTTATCTGACTGTCATGCTCTGAAAGTCTATGATCTATACGACTCTCCATATAAAGCAAACGCTGATTGACGCTATAACCACGCAACAAATAATCTTTCAATATCTTATTTGCCCATTGGCGAAATTGTGTACCACGAACAGATTTCACCCTATATCCAACAGATATTATTACATCAAGACTGTAATACTTCATCATGTATTTTTTGCCGTCAGAAGCAGTTGTCAAGTTTTCCTTGACAACTGAATTAGCATCTAACTCTCCTTCTTTGAAGATGTTATTTGTATGTAAACTTATGTTTTGTTTCGATGTTTGAAACAAATCCCCGTTTATCTCACTGTCCAAACCAATCATATTTTATTTATACTCCAACCACATACAACCACGTGACAACCACTTTTTAATTTACTCCTAAACATTTTACATCTTTAAGGGTGATTGTTACGTGGTTGTGGATGGTTGGAGTTTTATGTGTGTTGGCTTAGCGCAGAGAGAAATCGGATTTTAAATTATGGATATCCTGCATCGCGGATATCCTTATGCCTATGGCATATAGGGATGGACGCGGATATGGCGGATGGGGCGCGGATTTATTTTTTCATGTCAAAGACAATCCCCAATGTTGAGGCTCTGCGGATTTGGCAGCCAACGGCAGCCAACGGAGAGTCGCGGATCAAAACAGATGGATACGGATCTATCGGCGAATACGGACAACCAAAATCCGGCTCATACAGTATCAACATAATCCGCAGCCATCAGCTCCAGTCCGCGACTCCAGTCATATGTCGGAAGACATATGAATCCGCGATGAGTTTTTTGAGTGTGATATTATGTGATGTCAAAAGATCCGCGTGCCATCCGCTCTATCAGCGTTACACCTGGAACACCGTAAGG
>CAMYSW010000008.1:0-20438 GCA_947297425.1 uncultured Porphyromonadaceae bacterium | reverse complement strand
GTACGTGCCGTCATTGAAAGGGACGAGAATGGTAAAGCCCGATTCAAGGAGGCTAATTACGACACTCTATTCTCAGCAAAACCGGATGGCGGCTCCTCAAATTTTACGGTAATACCGTCATGGATGCCGGAAAAGATCCCGGCAGCTCAAAAAGCTCATTGGAACCTATTCGACCGCGGAGCGGAACGCATCTTCAACAAACATAATGTACGCGTCCCTCGCAAACACAAATAACCCTTAGAAATGATTCAGACAAATAACCTTTGCATGCAGTTTGGTAAACGCGTGCTGTTTCAAGATGTAAACCTGACTTTCAACCGTGGCAACTGCTATGGTATAATCGGTGCGAACGGTGCCGGCAAATCAACTCTGATGAAGATCCTCTCCGGCGAACTGTCACCCACCATGGGATCAGTAACATTCGGTCCGGGAGAACGCCTTTCTGTCCTTTCTCAGGATCACTTCGCATTCGATGAATGCACGGTGATAGAAACCGTGTTAAGAGGGCACACTGTGTTGTGGGATATAATGCAAGAGAAGGATGCAATCTATGCCAAGCCGGATTTCTCTGATGAAGATGGCATAAAGGCTGCGGAACTCGAAGAAAAATTTGCGGAACTCGAAGGTTGGAATGCGGAAAGTGACGCTGCGGCACTGTTGTCCGGTCTCGGTATCAAGGAAGACAGACACTATATGCTCATGAAAGACATGAGCGCCAACGAGAAAGTGCGCGTGCTCCTCGCTAAGGCACTTTTTGGAAACCCGGACAACCTGCTCCTTGACGAGCCTACCAATGACCTGGACTTGGAAACCGTTTCTTGGCTTGAAAACTATCTCGCCAATTTCGAAAATACGGTGCTCGTTGTCAGCCACGACCGACACTTCCTCAACGCAGTTTCCACACATACACTGGATATTGATTTTAACAAGATATCGATATTCGCCGGCAATTATGATTTCTGGTATCAGTCTTCGCAACTTGCCCTCCGTCAGCAACAGGCTGCAAACAAGAAAGCTGAAGAAAAACGTAAAGAACTTCTGGAGTTTATACAGAGGTTCAGCGCCAATGTGGCAAAAAGCAAGCAGACAACAAGTAGGAAGAAGATGCTCGAAAAGCTCAATGTTGAGGAGATTCAGCCGTCTTCACGCCGTTATCCGGGCATAATCTTCACTCCCAACCGCGAGGTGGGCAACAAGATACTTGAAGTGAAAGGGTTGAAAGCGACTATTGATGGGGAAACACTTTTCGATGATGTCAATTTCCAGATTGAGAAAGGTGACAAAGTAGCATTCCTCAGCCGTGACCCGCGTGCAATGACCGCACTTTTTGAAATAATCATGGGCAATAGGAAAGCGGACACCGGAGACTTCGAATGGGGACAGACCATCACAAACGCTTATCTGCCTCTTGACAATGGTTCATTCTTTGAATCTGATCTCAATCTTGTGGATTGGCTGTGTCAATACAGTTCCGATTCGTCAGAAATATATCTTAAAGGTTTCCTCGGCAAGATGCTTTTCAGCGGTGAGGAAGTGCTTAAAAAAGCGAGTGTATTATCGGGTGGCGAGAAAATACGTTGCATGATCGCACGTATGATGCTCACGGATGCCAACACCCTGGTGCTTGATTCTCCCACCAACCATCTCGACCTTGAATCAATTCAGGCATTCAACAATACTCTCCAGAACTTCAAAGGCGTGATCCTTATGTCAAGCCATGACCACGAGTTCATACAGACCGTTTGTAACAGGATCATAGAACTGACACCGAACGGAATCATCGACAAGATGATGGATTATGACGACTATATCGTTGATGAAAAAGTAGCAGCAGCACGCGAAAGGATGTATAAGTAGAGGCTTTAGGTGTTAGGCTTTAGGCTTTAGGCTTTAGATTTTGCATCTGATAATTTCTTATGGGTGCATGCTTTTATAAGACAATAGGGCATTTATAATGCTTTAATCGGGGAGCGATGACGAAACATCATCGCTCCCCGATTGTTATATAGACGTATAGATATATAGAAAAGGATTCTGCTATGAAGATATATACCCCAATATGTGCACTTGCGGCAATCGCAACGCTCGCGTCATGCAGCAATGACGACGCTACAATATCTCCACTTCCCGAGAAAACCTACAGCGGCAATACAGCCCTAAGGCTTGAATACAATAGCTCTCCGATGAGCGGAAAAAGCGTAACATACATCCAAAACGGAGACAATGCCAACTTCGAAATGGGTTCAACAGTTTCGTTGGAAGAATTATCACCTGCATTTAAAGGCATCCCGCCAATACCCGGACCGGGCGTATTACCGGGAACATCGATGCTTTCACTCCCCGTAAAACTACAGACAGATGGGAGCAAGTATTCATTTGAAGGCTCGGGAGAAACAGAATATGTGACCTATAACTATTCGGGAAACGTCAATGCGGATGTTATGGACTTTAAATTCCGGAATGTGCTCCTGAAGAACCAACGCCTTGCAAATAGCGTCTGGATTCCCGCCCCCACTGAAAGGGATGCAACTGGATTGGGATATAAGTCTTTGCCATTGCATATAATATGGGAATGCTCACTGCCTCCCGTATTCGAAGGGTTTGACGGCACCATTCAGGATGCTTTGGTGCTGATGGCAACGTTGCCGATAATACCGGCATACAACAATACAGCCTATATGTCGCTTGTTCAAATCATAGGGAACGCGCTAAAGACGATTGCATTCCGTCCCGACGGCAACGCTGTGGTCACTTACCTGCAGAGCAATAATGGTGCCGCCCAGTTCACCCAAGCTCCCATATGCATGATCCAATACCTGCCGTTAAACGAAAATATGCTCAAGCTATTCATCAATCTGACCGACTTGATGGGACAGATATTAATCAACGGATCAAGTCACCCGGACCTTCCACCGAACCCATTCGGCAGAGGAAATTCCACCACTCCGGATATTATCCCTATAATATCCCGGTTGGCACCCATGATTTCCGAAGGATTCCCCATGCAATACACTATTGACCCGACAAGTCTTCAAATCTACTTCAATACAGAAACATTGCTTCCGTTATTGAAAGGCGTGGTAGTGCCGCTACTTAAGGACCCGGCAATACAGGAAATGATAATAGAAAAGATTTCTGAGAACCCGGCATTAGCAGGACACCTCACGTTAATAAAAGTCTTGATAGCAGCTTTTCCGGAATTGCTCGACACCACCACCCGTATCGAACTCGGGTTCAACTTCGTGCCATACACTACAACTCCGACGTAAGCTTAAAGGACATTCCTCGCGGATGATCCTTAGCCCTCGATCTCCATCAGTTCGAGAATACGGAGTTCAGCTTCATCAAGACGCGAAATCACAACGCCGATACGCTCTCCCGCCTTTATAATCTCATCGTTTGACAGGACCCCAGACGACAATGCTTCTTCAAGCTGCGTGCGTTCAGCCGTGAGGTCTTCCACCTCCTTTTCCAGAGATTCCATCTCGCGTTTCTCTTTGAAAGAGAGTTTCCGCTTTTCATCTTTCGGACGCCAAGACGGTTTAGATGCAGATGCGGATGTCACGCCTGTCACCGACTTCCCGGCAGCAATACGAGCCTGCTCTTTCTCTGCGGCACGCCGCTCCTTCTCCTCTTCAGCAACGCAATGGCGATAAGTGGAATAATCACCGGGGAAATCACGCACTTCTCCATCCCCCTTGAATACGAAAAGGTGATCTACAATTCGGTCAAGGAAAAAGCGATCGTGGCTGACTACAATGACACATCCCTTGAAATTTACCAAATAATCTTCAAGAACCGCCAGGGTCATTATGTCGAGATCATTTGTAGGCTCATCAAGAATAAGGAAGTTGGGGCTACGCATCAATACTGTGGCAAGATAAAGACGCCTCCGCTCTCCTCCACTGAGTTTATGTATGTATTTCTGCTGTGTTTCCGGCGTGAAAAGGAAATGTGACAGGAATTGCGATGCCGAAAGACGAGTCTTGTCATCAATACGGACATCTTCCGCAATCTCACGCACAGCATCTATAACTTTCTTCTTCTCGTCAAAATCGGTCATCCCCTCCTGGCTATAGTAACCCCAGCGCACAGTCTCTCCGATATCGAAACTGCCACTGTCCGGCTGCATCAACCCCAAAAGGAGCTTTATGAAAGTGGACTTTCCGGCTCCATTATCGCCGACTATACCCACTTTTTCATAACGGGCGAAAGTATAGCTCCAACCATTTAGTATGCGCTTGTCGCCAAAAACTTTCGTGACGTTATGCGCCTCGAAGATCTTGGAACCGATATAAGAAGACTTGACATTTAACGAAACGTTGCGTTCTGTCAGGTTTATACGACTCCTGTTCTCCAGTTCATGGAAATTATCTATCCTGTACTTCGCTTTCGAACCTCGCGCCTGAGGCTGACGGCGCATCCATTCAAGCTCCGTGCGCAAAAGATTTTTCACTTTCGACAATTCTGCCGAAAGAGCTTCATGCCGTTCATCGCGCTTACGGAGATAATAGTCATAATTACCGTCATAAGAAAACACCTGACGGCGATCGATCTCTATGATCTTGTTGCATACCTTGTCAAGGAAATAACGGTCATGAGTCACCATCAACAGGGTCATACGCTGTTTCGACAGATAAGCTTCAAGCCATTCTATCATGTCAATGTCAAGATGGTTGGTAGGCTCGTCAAGAATCAGCAAATCGGGTTTGGAAAGGAGCACACGCGCAAGCGCCACGCGCTTGGTCTGCCCTCCCGACATGCGTCCGAGAGGCGTCACATAGTCCGTAATCTTGAATTGAGTCAGTATCTGCCGTGCAAGATCAACTCCATTCCCTTCTTCATTTTCCTTGACATCCATAGAGGCATATTCGAGGGCAGTCATTTCCGCATCCATCGGAGGGAGCTGCTCAAGATAGCCTACACGGATACCGTTCCGGAAAGTCACCTTTCCCGAATCATAATCCTCACGACCGGCAAGAATATTGAGGAAAGTCGTTTTCCCGGCTCCATTCTGGGCGACAATACCAATCTTGTCACCCTGAAACACGCCCAGCGACACATCCTCAAAGAGGATGCGGTCGCCAAACGATTTTGTGAGTTGATCAATCTGCAACAGAATCATAGAAAGACGGTTGATGGTTGATAATTAATGGTTAATAATTAATAATTAATGGCTGATGGTTAATAATTAACGACCGATAGCTGACGCTTAAACCATTAATTATTAACCATTAATTGGGGTGTTCAGTTTCATGTTCCAAATTTTTCTGATAAATCCCCTGTTTATCCCTCTGTCCAAACCAATCATATTTTATTTATACTCCAACCACATACAACCACGTGACAACCACTTTTTAATTTACTCTTAAGTAAGTGATCACATTAAACACATATTATAAACGCAGCTATTTTTGAAAGATTTTCTTGTGTTGATAAAGGAGCAATGCGTGCATTGCGACTGAAGAAACACGGGAAAAGATTCAAAAAGAGCAAGTTGATGATATGTGAGATTAAAATCATTTTATTATCGGTTTAATGAGAGAACTTACTTAAACATTTTACATCTTTAAGGGTGATTGTTACGTGGTTGTGAATGGTTGGAGTTTTATGTGTGTTGGCTTGGCGCAGAGAGAAATCGGATTTTAAATTATGGATAACCGGCATCGCGGATATCCTTATGCCTATGGCATATAGGGAGAGACGCGGATATGGCGGATGGAACGCGGATTTATTTTCCATGCCAAAGCCAATCCGGAATATTGAGGCTCAGCGGATTTGGCAGCCAACGGCTTCCAACGGAGAGTCGCGGATCGAAGCCGATGGATACGGATCTATCGGCGAATACGGACAATCAAAATACGGTTCGTATAGTATCAACATAATCCGCAGCCATCGGCTCCAATCCGCAACTCCAGTCATATGCCGGAAGACATATGAATCCGCGATGAGTTTTTTGAGTGTGATATTATGTGATATCAAAAGATCCGCGTGCCATCCGCCCTATCAGCGTTACACCTGGAACACCGTAAGGTGAGAGGGAATCCGCGATGCTTCAAATCTCCTTTGCCTTCTTTTCTTTACCTGTTTATACGAGGGAATTAAATAACAACACATAGTCCATGATTCATTTAAATTGCCTGCAATATGAGTGTCAAATTGCAATGTTTATGTCTCAATGCTTTGCGACTTGACAGGAACTATCTATTACTTTTAATCTATTTAGCGGAATGGATTTGGAACATGAAACTGAACACCCTAATTATTAAGTAAGAAAAATTAATGCACATATAAAACGTAGTTATTTTTGAGATGTTTTTGCCGCATAATAAAGGAGCATATAGACATATGCGACTGAATTACAAGGTAAAAACAGCCAAAATAACAATAATTTATGATATATATGTTCAAGAATAAAAAAGAACTGATGAGATATTCTTGTATTGCCTTGTCGTCTGGGAAAACCTTGGAGGCATCCCATGAACCGCCAAAATTCATATCAAACTCATGGCACAGCCCCCTGCATTGTATTGGTCAAAGAGAAATGAATATTATTTTGAGTCCAAACCTTGACATCTGTTAGATTTCTCACTGATTTAACTTTGCTACATAATTCAATATCCGTCATGCCTGAAAGCATGCGATATTTGACATCACTCCAATATATCTGCTGTTGATTGAAGAAATCTTAAATTATTTAATTTGTTTTGCTAATCTTTCAGACAGGCAAGAGGAATCACCTTTACGCCATCAGGTCGTGTGTAGGCTATTGGTCCTCCTGTGATTACCAACATCAATGAAGGTTCTTCCATTACAATCTGCTTTTCTCTTTCATTCATTTTCCTTACAAGATTTCTTATTTCAAGGAGATGCTCAGCTCCTTTATCTATTTCCGCTCCCCCGAGCTTGAATTCAATCAAGGCATATCTGCCATCATCAAGATGCAATACGGCATCAGCTTCAAGGTCATATCTGTCATGATAATACGAAATAGAGCCGAATGATAATTGTGAATATGCGCGTAAATCCCTCATTGCCATACATTCGAATATGAAACCATAGGTTTTTAAATCCATTTGTAGACGTTCTGGGGAAAGTCCCAAAGCTGCAACCGCTATAGAAGGATCTGTAAATCCTCTTTTCTTCCCTTTTCTAATTGCTGTTGCTGACCGAACGGCAGGAGACCACGAGTCGATATCTTGAATAACAAATAACTTTTCCAAAGCTGATACGTAGCTATCGAATGTAGGTTCTGTACAACTTTCAGTGACAGCAGCCACATCTTGGATCATTTTCTTTTTCTTTACGAGGGTAGAGATGTTTCTGGCGTAGGTGCGCAGAATCTCTCTTGTTAATTTTTCGCTCCGGACAACATTGTCTATAGTAGATATGTCGGTCGCACATACGCTTTGAACATAATTCTTGGCAACCAACAGTTTTCCCCTTGAAGATGGAATGGATAATGATGCAGGCCATCCTCCTCTACAAGATGCAAAAATCAGTTGTTTTATATCAAGACATGACATTTTGCCATCGATTATAAGATCCGGATTATTGAAAAGTTCCATTAGAGAAATTTCGCCCGTTGATTCTCGCGATTCCCACAGACTCATAGGAGCCATCTTTATTCTTGCAATCCTTCCGGTGCCCGTATGCAATATTTTTGATTGATCAATTGAATTTGATCCGGTAAGTATAAATTGACCTACCTTCTGTCTTGCATCCACAGCACTCCTGACTGCATCCCATAGATTGGGAGCATCCTGCCATTCGTCAATAAGTCGAGGAGTAGCTCCTTCTAAAAGAAGTGATGGTTTGGTTGAGGCTGTTGCCAGATAGCCATCACGTGTATCGGGCAACTGAAGTTTAAGTTCGCTGGCAGCCTGTTGTTCTGCGGTTGTGGTTTTGCCACACCACTTGGGACCTTCAACGAGTACTGCTCCAAACGCTTCAAGATAATCTCGAAGTGTACTGTCTGCTATGCGTGGTAGGTAAGTCATGTCGCTGTGGATATTTAGAAGCTGTTTAAAAATAAAAGTTAAATTTGGGGCGGCTATCTTCGAGTTAAAATTCATTTAAGGCAAAGGAGCATAGCGGGCTATGTGACTGAGCCGAAAATGAATTTTAACTCGAGAGAGCCGGGCAAAAGGTAATTTTTATTTATCGACAGGCTTCATTTGTTAAAAAATTAATCAATGCTGTTTTTAAAGTTACTTGAAGTCTCGAAATCTTGGGCATCTTTATCCTTTCGGTTCAGTCACATAGCTCGCTATGCTCCTTCTCCTCAAGAAGAAATCTGCGCCAAGCTTGCGACCCCAAATTAACTCTTATTTTTAAACAGCTTCTTAGTATTGCAAAGGTAGTTTAGATTTATTTAAAATACAACTGTAATTTTTGTTTTTTGTGGTATTGCGTTTTTGTTTTTTGTGGACCAATGCTTTTGTTTTTTGTGATAAACCTATCACGAGATTCAGTATTTTTGTTTGTATAGGAATATCCCAAATAACTTCCAATCAGCACTCATATGGTGACCGTTTCATTGAATGTGTCTGAGTAAAGACTCTAAAAAAGAGACAACATCTGAATTTTAAAGGCTTAACACCCATCCTCATTAAAATTGATTATTATTGAATTATAAAACAAAGCCTAATAACAGGCAAGTATTGAAAATTAGTTCATAAAAAGTAAAAGCAGTGTTTATTTAAAATTTGAAGCATTTTGAAGAATCGCATGTAATTTTGAAGAATAAATAAATTAAATTAATTTTGTGATATCAAGTATTGTGACAAGACACTGTTTTTGACAATAACAAATGTCGCCTATCCTTAGCACCACACATCACTATACGACATAGGGAGTAATAGATTTCTATATGAAACAAGCATATTTGATAATTGCGCATAATAATTTTGAACATCTAAAGTGCATGCTCAGCACCCTTGATTGCAAGGATGTCTCTTTCTACATCTATATTGATGCTAAAAAAGATATTCCGGGATTCATACGCAATTTCAAAAGCACCAATCCCATGACAATCCTCCACGAGCGCATTATTAATTGGGGTAACCAGTCTCAGGTGCTCGCTGAAATGGATTTGTTCGAAAAGGCATTTGAAGATTCCGAAATTGAATGGTTTCATCTGATATCAGGCTCCGATTTTCCGATTAAACCTGTCGAAGAGATTAATATGTTTTTCGAATTATCTAAGGATGTTGATTGCTTCATGGAAACAGAACCTTTGCCCAAACATCTTGAATATAGAATGACACTTTATCATTTCTATGTAAAGCGCCCAACTTCACATAAACCAAAAACATCTTACAATACACAATCAGTAAGTCTCTGTCGCTGCAATGTAAGTTTGGTGTAAAGAGACCCCATCCGGAAGGATTGCCTTTCATGTATGGATCAAATTGGGTAGATTTACGACGCCGTGCAGTTCAAATATTACTTCAAAAGCGAACAGAAATCATTCGATATACAAAACACTCCTCGTGCTCAGACGAAGTATATAAACAAACATTCCTGCAAAATTGTGGATTATGTATAGTGTCAGACAATCTGAGATATATCGATTGGAGCGCCCGACAACCTTCTCCGAAATCACTGATGATTAATGATCTCAGCTCTATTATTACATCCGGAAAACTATTTGCCCGTAAATTCGACTCCCCTGAGTCAGCGTTTTTGATACAACAGATCCTACAACACACAGTATAAGATTTGACAATGATTTAAGGGCTTCAATATCGGTCTCGCCATCCTCGCTCGGGAAAATAGTTGGTTGTCGCTTGTTCGAGTATTTTATCAGAATTCAGTAGTTTAGTGACATATTCGGCAATGTAAGCACCCCATTTTATGTTTGTATTTCGTCTATATTTGCACATATCAGAGTATGGACTGAAATTTATACAAACTAATTCAAATTAATCTCTCCCAAAATTGATTTCTGTACTTTTATACAAACAAATTTTGCCATCTGAGGCGATAAAACGCCAGTCAAGAATATTCATCTACAAATTTTTATAGATTGATTGCAGTCCTCAAATTTGCATATCCCAGGAAACTCAATCATATTTGCACTGACAAAACGGTTGCAAATGCAACCGTTTTGTCAGTGCAAATATGATTGTCAATTGATCATGGTTACAGAAAGCATTACCTGTATATGACCTCAACCTGATTCCATATTGAATTATATATAACCAAATTTCGATGTTTTTTGGCACTCCCAGCCAGAATTACTATTCCAAAACTTAGGTACGGACATGAAAAAAGGAGGCTCAAAACCTCCTTTAAAGTTGAATTATATATTTATCGCTATTGCATAGCCGTAATTTAGAGTTTTGACAATAGTTCTGAGCCTGTCATGACATCCATTTTGGAAAATGCAAACAGTTTCTTGCCAAGGTCTTTGAGGGAATGTCCGATATGATAGACTTCTTCATCAATTATCAGGAAGCGGTCGTGAGCCTTGTTGTAAGCGTGTAAAGTCACGCCAGGATATTGTCGGTTGTGCCGCTCAACATCCTGACGGAGCTGATCAGAAATCCTGCCATCGTAAATAACCACAGTCACACCAGAATTCCGTTTTGATAATTGAACAAGTACAGAATCATCAATATAGCTGTCGATAACCACTATGCGTTTTTTAGCCTTGCGAATCAAATCAGCAACAAAGGCATATGCGTCAAAAATTTGACCGTCGAAGAAAATGCCCTGTGTTGGTTCTTTGGGTTCATTAAGGCGATCAAGAATTGCATCGACCTTTTCATCAGTCTTCAACTGCTTCATCTCAATACGTTCCATCCTTTGGAAAATTGAGGCATTATTCATCAGGAAATTTCGCATAGCCACGAAAGCATCGATTATACGGATGCTTGTATATACGGCAGTTTCGCTTTTCAATACGGCAGAAAGCATAGCGACTCCCTGCTCGGTAAATGCGAAAGGATTAACTGATGAGTGTTTGAGTCCATTGAACCGGTCGCAATTTGCGACCAGTTCATCTTTCTCTTGATTTGAGAGCTGAAATCTAAAATGCTCCGGGAAACGCTCAACATTTCTTCTTACCTGCTCATTAAGACGTTTGGTTTCAACTCCATACAATTCTGCTAAATCCCGGTCAATCATTACCTGTTTGCCTCTCAAGGTAAGGATACGGTTTTCTATCGGCATTGCCAACTGGTCACAATATGTGACCGGTTCCTTGTTCGGTGTATTTTGTATTGATAAATTGTTTTCTTGTGTAGCTTCCATATGCAAAGGTATCTAATATTTCTGAAATATAAGGCTACATATGAGCAATAACTTCCAATCACCACTCAGGCTGCGTCGATTGGAAGTTGAAAACAGTCGTCTATTCGTTTGTATTTCCGGATATTCCCACATATCTGATTACCGACTGATTTATATACAAACAAATCCGGTTATTCCTCCAAAAAATCGGATTTTAGCCAAACAAACCACACTATTTAGGGCTATAAAACACCAATGGCCAAACAAATTATATTTTGCTTGACCATTGGTTATAAAGCATTTACGTTAAGATCGTTACTTAATATTCTTCCTCGTTGAAGAAGAAGTCGTCTTTGGAGGGGTAGTCGGGCCAGATTTCTTCAATGCTTTCGTAGATTTCGCCTTCGTCCTCGATCTCCTGAAGGTTCTCAATGACTTCAAGCGGTGCGCCACTGCGCATTGCAAAATCCAAAAGCTCATCCTTTGTTGCAGGCCATGGTGCGTCTTCAAGCTTTGACGCAAGTTCAAGTGTCCAATACATATATCTATGTGTTTATTTAGTTTATTGAATTATTTGATTTATTGAATCAATTTTGTTTATCATTCTTGTTTGTCAACAGACCTAACGCCTAAAACCTAACGCCTAAAGCCTCAGACCTTAGACCTCCCGCTTCCAAACAATCTCCTCGACACCCTGAATGAAATTGAAATATCGCGCCGCAATGAAAAGATAATCGGAAAGGCGGTTTATATATTTCACAACCTGAGGGTCTATAAAGGTTTCGTCAGCCAAATTGAGTATACGTCTTTCAGCACGCCGACAAATCACCCTTGCCATATGGGCTTTTGAAGCAAGTTCACAGCCTCCGGGCAGCACGAACGCACGAATCTTTGGAGTCTGCTCGTCGAGCGCGTCAATCCAACCTTCAAGCTCGGATATGCGTTCCGCGCTCATCGAGGGACATTTCATCTGACTCTCTTTCGCTTCCGTAGCAAGGTAGGATCCGATATTAAACAATTCGTTTTGAACGTTCAATATCTCCCCTTTCACCTCCGCCACACATTCCTTGTCGGAGGCAATCATGCCGAGTGCCGACGAAAGTTCGTCTACCGTACCGTAAGCCTCAAGCCTTACACTGTTCTTCTTCACCCGTTCACCATAAACGAGCGAAGTAGTTCCGGCATCTCCCGTGCCTGTATATAACGCACTTTTAGACATTTTATTTCTATTTTTAAAATTGTAACGCATGCGGAGCGATATTGTTGCATTTTTTTTGTAGCTTTGTACCGCAATTTAACCAAGAAGTGATTCAAACTTCAATAAGTGCCACTTATAATGAGCGATAATTCCCAATATATTGTCAGCGCCCGCAAATACCGTCCCGCCTCGTTCGCGACCGTGGTGGGACAAAAGAACCTTACCGCCACGCTGAAAAATTCAATATCTTCCGGCAGGCTTGCGCAGGCATACCTATTCTGCGGTCCTCGCGGCGTCGGAAAAACCTCTTGTGCCCGAATCTTCGCACGCACCATAAACTGCCTGCATCCCACAGCAGACGGAGAAGCATGTGGCGAGTGCGACTCTTGTCTCGCCATATCAAAAGGAAATTCCTTCAACCTGATAGAACTTGACGCGGCGTCCAACAACAGCGTCGACGACATAAGGAACCTCATAGAGCAGGTCAATGTGCCTCCCCAGCAGGGTAAATACAAAGTGTTCATCATCGATGAGGTCCACATGCTGTCGTCACAGGCATTCAACGCATTCCTCAAGACTCTTGAAGAACCACCTAAATATGCAATCTTCATTCTCGCCACCACCGAGAAACATAAAGTCATCCCCACGATCCTGAGCCGATGCCAGATATACGACTTCAAACGCATCACCGTAGACGATATGGTGGAGCATCTCAAGTATGTCGCTTCCGACCGTGGCGTTGAAGCGGATCCGAGAGCATTAGGTATTATTGCCCGTAAGGCTGACGGAGCCATGCGCGATGCATTGTCTATCTTTGACCAAGTCGCGGCATCTTCCGGGGGAAACATATCATATGAATCGGCAGTCGACAACCTCAACGTGCTGGATTATGACTTCTATTTCCGCCTTGTTGATGCATTCGCCACAGGTGACGTTTCCGCTGCACTCTTGATATACAAAGAGATCCGTGACAAGGGATTCGACTCCCTCTTCTTTATCAACGGACTTGCAGGTCATGTGCGCGACCTCATGGTAGCTGCAGACCAGCGCACCATCCCGTTGCTTGAAGTAGACGCGGAAACAGCAAACTCCTTCAAGGCGCAAACTGCAAAACTGCCACTCCAATGGTATTATGCGGCAATGAAAATTCTAAATGACGCGGATTATAGCTACAGGACATCATCCAACAAGCAGCTGCTTGTAGAAGTGTCGCTCATACGCCTATGCCAACTCCTCAAACCTGCCACTCCCCCTTTTGATTTGGCGGAGGAACTCCCCTCCCTCCGCAATCCGACGGCTACGCCAGAAACGAGTCAAAAAGTCCGGAATGCTGCAGCTCCCAATGTGACCACCGATTCCGGACGCGCCGATAGCACACCGGAGGGTATCACTCCAAATATCACAAGTACGCCTCCAACACCCAATATCGAAGTAAAACCCGATTTAGGATCAGGAGTAAAACCGGTCGCTCCACCGGAGCCTAAACACGATGCCAAACCATTACCCAAGGGCAGACCTCGTTCTTTCAGACTTACCGACAAGCCGGAGGAGACACCTGTATACACTCTTGAAAAGAGGGAGAATCCATTTACCGACAATGACTTTGACAAAGCGTGGCAAGAGTTTATGGCGCAAAACAGCGACATGCATATCCTCTTGAGCACCATGCGCGTAGCGAAAAGGGAGAGAAAGTCAGACACCTGTTATTCCCTCCTCGTGGAGCATCCTGCACAGCTTCAGGCATTCGAGTCGTCAATGCAGAAACTTGTCATGTTCTTACGCGACTATCTGCGCAACGATCTCCTCACCCTTGAAGCCCACATAGATGAAAAGGCAGAGATATTCAAACCTCTCCCCCCGCAGGAGTTTCTTAAGAAAATCATAACAGAGAATCCTGCTTTGGGCGATTTCCTACAGAGCATAGACGCGGAGATGGCGTGATAGCGGGAGGTTTTCGGTTTTCAGTTTTCAGTTTTCGGAATGGGATTCGGTTTTCAGTTTTAGGTTTTCGGAATGGAGAGTAAGAAATATAAGATAATTGACAGGGATGAGGAAGGGACGGAAATAACGAGGGAAGTAGGACTGCGCGAATTATGGAACTATGTTTCTGAAGAGGAGTGGGAAAAGGAAGTAAGGCTCGCAGAACTGCAGCATTTCCGCAACACTCACCGCTATTGTGGATCCTGCGGCGCAGAAATGGAATACGCCTCCGAAATATCAGTTAAATGCACAAGATGCGGACGCGAAGATTTCCCCTGCCTGTCACCGGCAATCCTTGTGCTGATAAAACGTGACGAACGCGCTCTTCTCGTGCATGCACGAAATTTCACCAGACCTATGTTCGCTCTCGTGGCAGGCTTCGTAGAAACAGGCGAATCGCTTGAAGAATGCGTCATCCGGGAAGTGAGGGAAGAGACATCCCTCGAAATCAAAGATCTCAGATATTTAGGCAGTCAGTCCTGGCCATTCCCCTCCCAGCTGATGATAGCTTTCACCGCCCAATATGCATCGGGTGAATTATCTTTTGCCGACGGCGAATTGTCAGAGGGAGGATGGTTCAGCCGCGAAAATCCACCTGATCTCCCCACACTTCCCTCTCTATCACGCATGGTTATTGACAGATGGCTCGAAAATTCAATATAATTAATGCTAATTATTGTTAATTTATATTAATTTTAAGCTATATTTAGCCATATTTTCCAACTCAAATAAGTATCAGATAGGGAATACGGGGATTTTTTACTAACTTTGCGATATAATTCCGGAGGGGACATGCGTCTCCTCCTTGTTTTTAGTCCATATGCATAAGCAATGTCGCACAAATTATTATGGACAGCCTATTAAGAGATGACAGATAAAAAAGCGTTAGAACATTTTATAGAGAGAGAGCTGGAAGGAACATCCTATTTCCTTGTAGGAGTCAACGTGACAGCTTCAAATGAAATCAAGGTCGACATAGACTCGTTCGAAAGTGTCGACATCGATTTCTGCGTATCGCTCACCCGCCGCATTGAAGACGAGTTTCCACGCGAACCCGAAGATTATGAACTTGAGGTCGGGTCAGCCGGACTCACATCCCCTTTCCGTGTGCGCAAGCAATATGAAAAAAACCTCGGCAACGATGTTGAAGTGATGGCTCGCGACGGCAAGAAATACACCGGCACGCTCACAGAAGTCGGAGAAGAGAGTTTCACGATAGAATCCACGGTTAAGGAAAAGCCCGAAGGCTCCAAGCGTCCCATCGAGGTGACAAAAGAATTTAAATTTGGATACGACGCCGTCAATTCGGTGAAATACCTTTTTAAATTCTAAACCCGTGCCGACTTCAGGTACGGATTCGCAGACTTGAATGTTTGCACAAAACACATAACAGTATTAAAAATTTTATATCCCAATATAATAGTCTTATGGCAAAGAAAGCAGAGACGGTGAATATGGTCGACAGATTCGCCGAGTTCAAGGAACTCAAGAATATTGACAAGACCACAATGATATCAGTGCTTGAGGAATCATTCCGCAACGTGCTGGCAAAGATGTTCGGATCAGACGAAAACTTCGACGTCATCATGAACCCCGATAAGGGAGACTGCGAGATCTACCAGAATCTTGAGGTAGTTCCTGACGGAGAGGTCGAGAACAAAGACATGCAGATCGGACTTACCGATGCACGCGAGATCGACCCCGAATGTGAAATCGGAGAAGACGTCACCAAACAGATATTCTTTGAAAAATTCGGTCGCCGCGCCATCCTCAACCTCCGTCAGACTCTGCAATCAAAGATCCTCGATCTTCAGAAAGATGCCATATATACCAAGTTCAAGGAGATTGAAGGTGAGGTAGTCACCGGAGAAGTGCATCAGATATGGAAGAGGGAGATGCTCCTTCTTGATGAAGAGCAGAACGAGCTCATCATGCCAAAAGAGGAGCAGATTCCCGGCGATTTCTTCCACAAAGGCGACATGGTCCGCGCGATCGTGAAGAGGGTTGACAATCCCAACAACAATCCCAAGGTGATAGTCAGCCGCACTGACCCCCGTTTCCTTCGACGTCTTTTCGAGCAGGAAGTGCCCGAGATCCACGACGGGCTCATCACCATCAAGGATGTTGCGCGTATTCCGGGTGAGCGTGCCAAGATCGCTGTAGAGAGTTACGACGACCGCATCGATCCCGTCGGTGCCTGCGTAGGTATCAAGGGAAGCCGTATCCACGGCATCGTGCGCGAGCTTCGCAACGAGAACATCGACGTGATTTCCTTCACAACCAACCCGCAGCTTTATATCCAGCGCGCCCTCAGTCCTGCAAAGATTTCATCTATCCGTCTCAACGAAGAAGACAAGAAAGCTGAAGTGTTCCTCCACCCCGACGAGGTTAGCCTTGCAATCGGCAAGGGAGGTATGAACATACGTCTTGCCTCCATGCTTACAGGTTATTCGATCGACGTTTACCGCGACATCGAGCCCGGAGAGGAAGACATCTATCTTGATGAATTTATCGACGAGATCGACAGCTGGGTTATCGAGGCACTCAAAGATCTCGGACTCGGCACTGCCAAGGCTGTGCTCAACGCTCCGCAGCATGTTCTTGACCAAGCTGACCTGGAAGACTCCACACTTCAGCATCTGCTTGATGTGCTTCGCGCCGAATTTGAAGACTAACCTGCGGGCATAAGTCTGCCGAGGTCTCCTCTCCTCAACGAAGCCGGAGGTTACGGACGGCTTCACATTTTAATAGCAATCACAAAAATTACATATGCGCATAAAGATCAGCAAAGTAGCTAAAGACCTAAATGTAGGAATCAACACGGCAGTGGAATTCCTGCGCAAAAATAATGTCGAGATCGATGAGAACCCCGGCCCGAACACCCGCATAGATGAAGATGCGGTAGATATCCTCACCAAGGAATTCAGCAAAGACAAGGGTATAAAGGAGAAATCCGATGACTTTGGCGCCGCAAGGAAAGAGGGGCGCAAAGATAAACAGGGTAAAGACCGTCCGCGTGTAGACGAGATCAAAGCATCTGTCCCCAATGTCGGTGGTCCCAAGATACTGGGTAAAATAGATCTTGACGCACCCAAACAGGCACCTAAACAGACTGCTACCGCTGAAGCGAAACATGCAGCCGACACCAAACCGGAATCCAAACCTGAGCCCAAACAGGAGGTTAAACCGGAACCAAAGGTGGAGATCAAACCGGAACCGAAACCCGAGGTGAAACCAGAACCAAAGATGGAGATAAAACCAGAATCAAAACCTGATATGAAACCCGAGGTCAAACCGGAAGTCAAACCTCAACCTAAACCGGAATCGAAACCCGAACCCAAGCCGGAACCGAAACCTCAACCCAAACAAGAGGTCAAACCGGCACCGGCTCAGAAGCCGGCACCGGTTGCAAAAGAAACTGCAAAGCCAACTCCTGTGGAGACTACAGAAAAAACAGAAACACCCAAAGAGGACAATGGCGGTGTATTCCGTTATGCTCCCACTCCTGCCGGACCGGAACTTAAAGTGGTAGGAAAGATCGACCTTTCCGCCATTAACCAGTCTACGCGTCCCCGCAAGAAAAGCCGTAGCGAACGCCGCGCCGAAGCTGCACGCGCTCATGGAGGTGCCGACGGCGCACAAAAGAAACGCAAACGTATCGGCAAGGAAAAAGTGGATATTGAAAAAGCTGTTTCCCAGCCCGGTTTCGGCTCCGACAACCGCAAGAAAGAGAATAAGGGCGGAGGAGACCGTCATGGTGGCAACCAGCAAGGTGGCGGCAAAGGTGAAAATAAGCGTAAACGCGAGAAACGCCCCGTAAAACCGGAAATAAACTCCGAAGACGTTCAGAAGCAAGTTAAAGAAACGCTTGCCCGCCTCACCAACAAAGCGCCGAAGAAGAGCGCCAAATGGCGTAAGGAAAAACGCGAGGAGATGCACAACCGCGAGCTGGAGAACCAGCAGCGCGAAGCTGCCGAAAGCTCGGTAATCAAGATCACCGAGTTCGTGACTGCAAACGACCTCGCCAACCTCATGGACGTTCCTGTCAACAACGTAATCGCCACCTGCATGAATCTTGGCGTAATGGTGTCCATCAATCAGCGTCTTGACGCAGAGACCATCAATATCGTTGCAGAAGAGTTCGGGTTCACAACCGAATTTGTCAGTGCCGATGTCACTGAAGCCATTGAAATTGTTGAAGACAAGGAGGAGGATCTTCAGAGCCGTCCCCCGATCGTGACCGTCATGGGACATGTGGACCACGGTAAGACCTCACTTCTCGACTATATCCGCAAAGCCAACGTGATCGCAGGCGAGGCGGGAGGCATCACGCAGCACATCGGTGCCTACAACGTGAAACTCTCCGACGGACGCCATATAACGTTCCTTGACACTCCCGGTCACGAAGCCTTCACGGCAATGCGTGCCCGAGGAGCCAAAGTCACCGACCTTGCAATCATCATCGTTGCCGCCGACGACAACGTGATGCCTCAGACCATAGAGGCAATCAATCACGCATCGGCTGCAGGTGTGCCGATGGTGTTCGCCATTAACAAGATTGACAAACCGACAGCAAACCCCGACAAGATAAAGGAGACGCTTGCCCAGATGAACTACCTCGTTGAAGAATGGGGCGGTAAATATCAGAGTCAGGACATTTCAGCCAAGAAAGGTCTCGGAGTTGACGAACTGATGGAAAAAGTGCTTCTTGAAGCAGAAATGCTCGACCTTAAGGCAAATCCGGAGCGCAACGCCATAGGATCCGTGATCGAGTCATCACTCGACAAGGGACGCGGATACGTAGCCACGGTATTGGTTCAGAACGGAACACTCCGCGTAGGAGACGTGATCCTTGCCGGAACTCATTTCGGTAAAGTGAAAGCAATGTTCAACGAGCGTAACCAGCGCGTCAAAGAAGCCGGACCGTCAACACCGGTGCTTATCCTCGGTCTCAACGGAGCGCCGACAGCAGGCGACACATTCAATGTGCTCGAAACGGAACAGGAAGCGCGTGAGATTGCAGGCAAGCGCGAGCAGTTGCAGCGCGAGCTTGGTTTGCGCACTAAGAAACGTCTCGGTCTTGAAGAACTTGGACGCCGCCGCGCCCTCAACGACTTCCATGAGCTCAACCTCGTGGTTAAAGGTGACGTTGACGGTTCTATCGAGGCTCTTTCCGATTCGTTACTTAAGCTCTCCACTCCGGAGGTTCAGGTCAACGTGCTTCACAAAGGTGTCGGAGCAATCTCCGAATCCGATGTCACGCTTGCAGCGGCATCAGACGCCATTATCATCGGCTTCCAGGTCAGACCTTCGGCAGCAGCAAAACGCGAAGCAGAGAAAGAAGGCGTGGAGATTCGTCTCTACTCCGTCATCTACAAAGCTATCGAAGAGGTTAAAGACGCAATGGAAGGTATGCTATCTCCCGAAATCAAGGAAGAGATCACCGGTACGGCAGAAGTGCTTCAGACCTACCACATTTCCAAAGTCGGCACAATTGCCGGTGCTATCGTTCGCGACGGCAAGATCAAACGCGCCAGCAAAGTGCGCCTGATCCGTGACGGCATCGTGATCTACAGTGGAGAACTCGGTTCGCTGAAACGCTTCAAAGACGATGTCAAGGAAGTTGTTTCCGGCTACGATTGCGGTCTCTCGATCCAGGGCTATAACGATGTGCGCGAAGGCGACCTTATTGAAGCATATGAAGAAGTAGAAGTTAAGAAAACTCTATAAATCATTCACTTCAAAGATATATAAATCTACAATCAACCGAGAGGAGTCAATTCAAAATGAATTGACTCCTCTCGGTTGATTGTAAGTGCTCCCATTAAACACAGTATTGCACACTGCTTCCAATTACTTAATATTTATTAACATAATTTAACAAACGGGGGGGGGTAATTCGAAATTTTGTTTGTAATTTTGCCAAGGATTGAATCATGACAATACATGTTGTGACATGTCGGTCTATGTAATTACTCACTGAAAAGTAGGCCAGGGCACTCATTAAAAAATGGGCCACCAC
>CAMYSW010000007.1:0-21655 GCA_947297425.1 uncultured Porphyromonadaceae bacterium | reverse complement strand
GTATTGTTCTGCAAGGTTTCATTGAGTTGGTTCGCAGCATGTTAAACGATTAAAACACTTTTAATATGAAACAAGAAGACCTGACATTCAATGACCTGCCGGCAGTGGTAGGCGAACTGTGCAATCGGATTGCAAGCATGGAAACTCTGCTGACGGAGAAATTTTCCAAGCAGCACGAAATCAAAGAGAACACGCACGTCCCCATGACCGTGCAAGAAGCTTGCACCTATCTCAAAATGCCGTTATCGACCTTCTATTACAAGGTCAAAAAGGACGATATTCCGGTTATCAAACAAGGAAAGCATCTCTATATCTATCGTGATGAGCTGGACAGATGGCTGGAATCCTCCCGAAGAAATCCAGCACCGCAAAGTTTTGAGGAAGAGAACGAGTCCATGCTCGCATCCCATCGTCGTAAACCGAACTCTAAAAACTGGTAACGATGGAGAAGGCGGATAATACGACTCCTTCACGTGAGGAGTTGGCAGTTTACGTGGAGGAGTCAATAGTGAGCGTGACAAGTGCATACGAACAGTCGCCTGTGGTGCTGATGGTGGACGATGCAGTTATAGGCACATTAGGCAATTTCAGTGCTTCCATAGGTAAGGCTAAAAGCAAGAAAACGTTCAATGTCTCAGCCATTGTCGCATCGGCATTGAGGGACAGCACCATTCTTCATTATCGGTCTACATTCCCCAAAGATAAACGGAAGGTGTTATACGTTGACACGGAACAAGGGCGGTATCATTGTCAGAACGTATTAAAGCGCATTTTACGTTTGGCGGACTTACCGGAAAATAAAGAGCCGGACAATCTGGTTATGCTGGCTTTGCGCAAATACTCTCCCGATCTGCGATTAGCTATAGTTGAACAAGCTATCGGCACAATTCCTAATTTAGGATTGGTGGTCATAGATGGCATCCGTGATTTTCTTTATGACATCAACTCACCCAGTGAATCCACTGACATTATATCTAAATTCATGCAGTGGACGGATGACAAGCAGATACACATCCATACTGTCCTGCATCAGAATAAGAATGATGAACATGCTCGTGGACACATCGGCACAGAACTCAATAATAAGGCGGAAACTATCATGCAAGTCGAAGTGGATAAAGAGGACAAGACCATAAGCGTTGTTGATGCCATCCATATCCGCGACCGTGAGTTTGAGCCGTTCGCTTTCCGCATAAACGAAGAGGGGCTGCCCGAATTAGTAGACCCCTATCTGCCCAGAGAAAAAAGGATAGGACGCCCGACTAAAGAACCGTTTGATCCGTACAAAGAAATTCCGGAGAATGTACATCGCACAGCATTGGATGCCATTTTTGCGAATGGCACTATCAATAATTATGGTGATTATTTGGAACGGTTGAAAGAGGAGTACGGATTGCAAGGTGTAAAACTCGGTCATAACAAGGCGGTCAAGGTAGCCACCTTCCTCGGCAACAAGCGGATGGTGATAAAAGAGGGGAAAGAATATAAAATCAATCCCGAATGCCATTACTGAGTTCAACTTTACTTTATTGTCGGGGCGTATATATAGGAATAAAGCAAAGTAGGCAAGATAACATAATGTGAGATAGTCATACTCTCCCCTCTTTTAGAGATATATCTTACTATCCGAATGCCGATTCCATATCCACATTCGACATGGCTTGCAGGGAAGTATCAACAGGTAACTGTTGCAAGATATGCCAAGGTATAACCTCACTGCGTTCCGGTTGTACATTGGCGCTCTTGCCTGCTCAGTTCTTTCGCCGATGCGGTACTCGCAAGCTCGCACCTATTTACCATTATAGAACAATTTATATGAAAGAAAATACTGATAATTCATTGGGTTCCTCTAACGAAACAAGATGCGTCTTCATCGGAGCGAAAGTTACTCCCCGTCAGAAAGAGCATATAAAATCACTGGCAGCACAATGCGGTATGACCGTAAGCGATTACATATTGTCGTGTGCCTATAACTTCAAGCCCAAAGCGAGGCTTACAAAAGAAGAAGCGGCACTGTTGCAAAATTTGGATAACTGTCGGTCAGACCTTGTTAAATACACCTCCGCACTTCACGGAATGTCCACAAAGCAACGCATGATAATGTTTAATCAGATTCCGTTTATGGTCGGCTGGCTCAAGGAACTTGGCAATGTAGCCGAAAGCGTTTGCCAGTTTCTGAATGCCGTAAAAGAGCATAACAAAATTCCGTCTAACGCTAAACATGAAGAAGAATGATTGCAAAAGCAAAAGCCATATCGCACGGAATAAACGACCTCCGTTACATTACCGGCGAATCACAACACAAGAAACATCCGGAGAAAATCTATCGGGTATTGGACAATCTGTTTCCCTCTGAACCAGACGCTATGGGGATATGGAACTCCATGCAGTTGACCTTATCCCAACATCGGCCGATCAAGAACTCTGTTATCAGAATCGAACTGAGTCCTTCGCCTGAACATACCCAATTCTTTGACATCGAGGACTGGCAAAAACTCTGGCAGGATTTCGCTGAGGAATTCGACAAACAAGTGATTACCAGCAAGGACGGGAAAGTTCGTTCCTGTCCGACCAATTTGACAAACAGCAAATATACGGTTTGGCTGCATACGGAATCCGAAGGTGGAGTTCCACACCTTCATGCTGCTGTCTGTCGCATAGATGAAGACGGTAACATCAACAACGACCATAACATTCATCTTCGTGCGCAACGTGCAGCCGAACGAGTGGCAAAGAAACGAGGCTGGACAACGGCAGCGCAAGTCAGAAATTCCCATATTCACCAAGTGAATCGCGACTGCATGGATACGCTGAAATCAATGCAATCGTGGTCATGGGAGGAGTACAAAGACACCCTTATACGGAAAGGTTATACCGTACATGAACGAAATGACAAGAAAGGTATTCTTCGTGGATATGCGATCGTAAAAGGAAATACCAAATACAAGGCTTCCGAATTAGGAGTTGGCAGAAATCTGATGATCTTGAAACTTCCTAAAACATGGGAAAAGCTGCATCATAAGCCGCAGGGTTGCGCTTTGAAAACTACGTTTAAGGATTCTCAAACGGAGCAAAGTTTCAAACCGTCAGCATCCGCCGATTATGGCAGATATAATACTTATCATCCCGATACAGTCCCTTATACACTTAATCACGAAGGCAAAGGACACAAGTTCTATATTCCGGAAAAAGTGCTTGACTGCTTCAACGACGAATTTGATTACAGAATTGTCGCCAACACTCAGGAACTTACCGATATGGCTGTAGCTATTTTTGTCGGACTGCTTGAAACGCCCAACGTTGCAACCGGAGGCGGTGGCGGAGGTTCGCAAAACGACCTTCCGTGGAGAGACAAGGACGAAGATGACTTGCTTTGGGCACGCAGATGCGCTCGTGCCGCCAGCCGTTCGTTAGGGAAGAAACCTAAAACAGGATTAAAACGATAAGCCCATGAAAAAGAAATTCAATTTTTCCGCAGAAATGAATGATGCGGAATCCATAAAGATCACTCCCAAGAATGAATATCTGGAAGAAGAGAAGCGACTACTTGATGTGAACGCCAAGGAACTTGCCAGCCTAAATGACAACGTGCATGAGATGAGTATAAATCTGGTAAATTTACTCAAATTTCTACAAAAGAATAAATTGGTTATCACCCAAGATACGCAGGAGCAAGCCAAAAAATTCGGGCAATCTGTCCTTGATAAATTCCTTCACCAAATTCAAGACAAATGGGATGAAACTGAACGGAAAATCCACCTGGCAGACAACTACGTTCTCATACCGCATTGGGTATTCTATATTCTGATTATCATTCTAGTTGCCCTCTCTTCTTTTTTCGCCAGCATCATAGTGGCCAATACAGAAGTTTTACACTCCGCATTGATTTGGAAAGCTGCTATTGGCTGTATTCTCATAGCTATTTTGGGGATTGGAATAGCGGTAATTGTGCAGAAGTTTTTGAATAAGAAGTAAATAAACGAGAAGTCTCAACTAGATAGAATTGCTATCGGTTGAGACTTTATTCTAATATGCCTATGTTATTTAAACTTTATCACAGGAACTACTTTTTCACCAAGTTTGGTCTCATAACGAAATGTTCCTATTTGCATAGCCTTTTTACCTTTAGGTACTTCAATTACCTGATCATCATAAAACAGATTTTGACCATCTGTCACAATATAGACGACCGGCCCAGTAAATAATGAAGTTGAATACCCTTTCTCCTCGCAATTGGCCAAAGCACCATCCCCAAGAACCTGAAAAATTTCAAATTTTGTTGCGGTAGTAAATACCGTCTGTTGCTCGGCAATTGTAATATCTGATTCGTTAGTATTTGAATTGGTAATACCTATAACAAAAAGTACTGCAATTGTTAATACACACCCAGTAACAACTCCCAAGAAGAATATCAAACCCTTTCTCATAAGTAATATTTTTAATAACATTCAAATATACAACATAATTCTGAATTACAGAACAATTGAGAGCGAAGAAATTACAGCATTAATTCCCTAACTCTATACATGACTTTATTTCCCTAGCGACTTGAATACTTTGGCTATGCAACGTTTTTTCTGCTCCATATTGGGGTGTACATATAAGTCCAGCGTAGTTGAAATGTTAGAATGTCCCAGTAATACACTAACGGTCTTATAGTCACAACCGACTTCTATACAGCGAGTCGCGAAGCTATGACGGAGTCCATGATACTTCAGCTTAGGAATATCAAGTTTCTCCATAAGCCTTTTATAGTAGTTGCGATATGTGCGTGGCTCTGTCGGACGCTCATCATTAGTAAGAATGTAATAATCGTCATTAATTACTTTTTTCAAAGGCTTTAACATAGTAAGCAATTCTTTGTTTATCGGGATTTCACGGCAAGAGTTTTTTGTCTTTGGCGTGTTGATGACCAGCTCTGTATGTTTTCTCTCTCCTTCTATGATATAGATGCGTTCTATCGTCCGGTTAACGGTTAGAATCCCGTCATATACATTGATGTCGCTCCATTTCAAAGCACAGATCTCCCCTATACGCAGACCGGTACTAAGGCTGATATAGATACCAAGTCCCGGAAAGGAAAAGTGGCTCTGAATATAGTTCAGAATCTTTTTATGATTTGCCACGGACAAAACCTCCAACTTTTTAGCAGCAACATCTGTGGGGTACTTAATATCCCATTCGTAATAGCTCATCCATTCGTTTTTCACTCCGAATTTCATAACCATCTTCAGAACAATCAAAATGTCTTTAACAGATTTTACGCTCAATCCGCCTTCCAACTTTTCAAGTACAAATCCTTGTACATCATGTTCATGAAGTTCGTTACTCTCACCAAACTTTGGCAAAATATGATTTTCGAGAATCAACATATAAGCTGCCATTGTTGACTGTTTTACATACGGTCGCTTGTCTTCTCGCCATGCGTCCGAAATTTCTCTAATTGTCTTCTGAATCATAATCTCGAATTTAATTGGTTCTAATAATTAGAGAAATATAATAGGTAATGTTCCCCATTTGAGATTCCCGGAGTTTAGTGGGGAGTGGAAGAAGTGTAAATTTGGAGATATTGCAACCGGATTCGACTATGGTATGAATGCTGCTGCAAAGCCTTTTGATGGTGAGAATAAATATATTCGCATTACAGACATAGATGAAGCTTCTTCTCAATATCTATATGATGATGTTGTTTCTCCAGATGGAGAATTGGGGGATAGTTATCTCGTAAAAGAGAATGATATTCTTCTTGCTCGTACAGGAGCAAGCACAGGGAAAAGCTATCTTTACCGCAATAGTGATGGTAAGCTATATTTTGCAGGATTTCTTATACGTGCAAATATTTATAAGCACAATTCATATTTTGTGTTTTCTCAACTACATACACATCGATATAAGAAATGGATTTCTGTAATGTCTGCTCGTTCTGGACAGCCCGGTATAAATTCACAGGAATATGCTTCTTTCCCTCTTTATACTACATCTTTACAGGAAGAAGATAAAATTGCCTCGTTTTTAAAGTTACTTGACGAGCGCATTGCTACCCAAAACAAAATCATTGAGGACTTGAAGAAACTAAAGTCCGCGATTTCAGAAAGACTTTTCAAAAGCGTAAAAGGTTCTATTGTTCCGCTGTCCGATATATGTGACATTGTTAAGGGTAAACAAATCAATGGGGAAAATCTCTCTGATAGTGGTAATTATTATGTAATGAATGGTGGTACAGAGCCATCTGGCTATTATGACAATTACAATGTAGAAGCCAATACTATTTCAATAAGTGAGGGCGGAAACTCTTGTGGGTATGTACAATTCAACACCTCACCATTTTGGAGCGGTGGGCATTGTTACTCCATTCAGAATGTGACAGGAAATGTTGATAATCTGTATTTGTATCATTATCTTAAATCGAATGAAGATGACATAATGAAACTACGCATCGGTTCAGGCTTACCCAATATTCAGAAGAAAGACTTGGCAATGTTCAAAATAATAGTACCAAAAATTGAGCGGCAAATAACAATCTCAACTTTTCTGTCATCGCTTGAAAGAAAAGCCGAGATTGAAGAAAGAATACTGAATGTCATGCAGAAACAAAAGCTATATCTATTGCAACAGATGTTCATATAAACATTTGACGAAGCAGAAACTTTTTCTGTTTTTGCAATAGTTCCAAGAAATCTATCTCCTGTTTGATTTTTTGGGCTAATATAGATAGCCGCTTCCCAGTTTGTTGCTGTACTTCAACCGCTGGAATGCAAAGCGGAATATTGCACAATCCTTCAAAAGATAAACATTGTCTAACACTGCCCTCTAATCTCTTTTGTATTTCAGTGAAGAAGTACTTAGACTCAAAACAATAATCAAGGTATTCGGGGAATAGGTTGTCCTTTGTACGGAAACAAATGTACATAGGACTTACTATACCTCTATCAAATGTGGTAAGACGAGCAATTGAACCAACATTTATTCTTGCTGGGTTAAAAGCGAAATCATTTCTTTCTACAATTTTGTAGTTTGAAGTATCATCACTTGCAACGCTTCTATTTTCAAATTGTTCACTCTGTTGGATGAAACCTTGACGATTACTAACGGATAAAACATTTTGAACAGCACTGGTTTTGTTCCGTTTTGAAGTCTGCTCAATGAAATCGCCTATGTGCGAATTACTTTTAGTTTTGTAGGTATATTCCATTTCAATAATCGCGGACATTAAGGATTTCCCAGCGGAGATTAAAGTCATTCAGTTTGGTGATTCGATTCTGAAAACAGATACAAACCAACGTAATCAGGCGTTTTGCATCCCAAATCGTCGCATTTTTTGCAACATTATATAACTTCTCTTGGTGTTACGACAATAATCCGTTATATTTGTCGCAAATATTGCGACGTTATTCGTTACTAAATGACGCATCAGCTATGTATATACACGAAAATGATAATTGGACTGCGTTCCGCTGGAATGCTACTGGGTTGACGGCACTTCTTGAAGAAGTGAACCGTAAACAGGGCTTGTTGTATGGCAGACTTGCCTCGCTTGGCTTTGACAGCAAATTGAAAGCGATGGCGGAAAATCTGACGTATGATGTAGTTTATTCGTCAGAAATAGAAGGAATACGATTGAATGTAGATGAGGTGCGTTCATCCATTGCCCGGAAATTGGGTATAGAAAATGTCAAACAGACAGCACCGTCGCACTACATAGATTCTGTTGTGGCAGTCATGCTTGATGCTGTGAATCATTATGACCAGCCATTGACGAAAGAGAAAATTTGTGCATGGCAAGCCGCATTCTTCCCGACAGGTTTCAGCGAGGGTTCTCAGATTGAAGTCGGGCAGTATCGCACCAACGAGGAACATATCGTTTCCGGAATGTTCGGTCGCGAGAAAATCCATTATATAGCTCCCTCACCGGAACGCGTGGACGAAGAAATGGCACATTTTCTTGACTGGTTCAACAGTCAGGAAAATATAAATTCGGTTATACGCTCAGCCATTGCGCATTTCTGGTTTGTCAGCATTCACCCGTTTGAAGATGGCAACGGACGCTTGGCACGCATACTTTCTGATATGTTGTTGGCTCGTGCTGATAAGAGCGAGTTCCGGTTTTATAATATCTCCTCGCAAATAAATAAAGATAAAAACCGCTATTACGACATTTTGGAAAAGGCTCAACACGGCGATGGTGACATTACTGAATGGATATACTGGTATGCAGGTACGTTGTCGGTTGCACTTGATGAAGCGGAAAATATCGTCAGTACCATCTTAAATAAAAGTTTCTTTTGGCAAAAGGCTTCTTCTGTACCACTTAGCCAAAGACAGACCGATATGCTGAACCTGTTCCTTGATGGCTATGAAGCAAAGATAACCTCCAAAACTTGGGCATCATTGGCCAAATGTTCCAAAGACACAGCCATAAGGGATATTCAAGACCTCGTGGATAAGGATATTCTTCGAGAAGATATTCCCGGAGCCAAACGACCGAGCTATTCCATTATATATAATCCGAAAGACATCACTGTCTTTTTTTCTGATGTTACCATTGAGCAGCAAAACGGAAATCATTACATCAAAGCCCTCTACAAGGGTAAGTTACAAGTATGCGAAAGAATTTTGCCACTTGATGCAGAGCGGTTTGCGAAAGGCGACCTTTCTTTGGAGAATCTGCTTGCCAAGTATTGCTCATATCTGAGGATAAGCTAAGGAATTTGCATATTAATAGTCCTTAATCAGGGGAATTGCACAGAATATTGCTCGCAACAACCAGCCAAATGTTCTTTTATCAGAATGCTTAGAATGTAGTTCATCCACTCTGCAAGAAAGTGATATCTGTGAAAATGGAACCTATCCTGTATACGGTGCAAATGGCATCGTTGGCTATTTCGATGATTATAGTACAGAAGATGAAGCGGTCCACATTATTAAAGATGGTTCGGGTGTAGGAACAGTCTCTTATGTTACTGGCAAGTGTTCTGCAACAGGGACATTGAACACTTTACAAGCTAAAGATGGCTATTTGCTTCAATACCTATACTATATGCTAAAAGTATTCAACTTTGAACCTTATAAAACAGGCATGGCTATACCTCACATATATTTCAAGGATTATGGCAAAGCCAAAATATTTTGCCCATCATATACGGAACAACTCAAATATGTGGAATTACTGTCAGCAATAGATAACAAACTATCAGTAGAACAGAGAATTTTAACCAATCTTAGTTTGCAGAAGCAATACTTGCTTCGTCAGATGTTTATATAAGCATCTGGCGGAGCAGATACTGCTTTTGAGAATTATATAAGTCAAGCAGACTCTTCTCTGTTTCTGTTTTACTTTCTATATGACTCAATATGGAATATATTCGTTTTTGGTTTTCCAAAGAGGGCAGTTTGATACTTGCCTTTTCAAAGTCTGCCTTACAAAGGTTGAACCTTGTGCTTCCTTGTGCATAAGGATAGATAAATTTACGAAAAGGAGTTGAAGATACATAGTAAGATAGATATGGAGAATAAACCACTTTTGTATTTGTGATATGGATACCAAAACAAAAGCTATTCAGATAGACTTTTTCCTTACCAAGATATACAGAACCTATACCAACTTCTTCAGGTGTTTCCGATGACAACGTGAATAATACATCACCATATTCAACAACATTCTGTTTCTCATTATCTCTGATTGCCACAAATTGGAAATCTTTTTCATTGATGACATTGTTAGAATACACATTCAAGTAAGTTATGAATGGTTTTCCAGAACCAAAGTCTTGTGCTGATTTACCCGATAAACCAGAGTACGAAGAGCCGAGATTTGCAAAAGAGATTTTAACCTCATTACCATATTGAGCATATAAAGAGTCATTTATTCCCCTGATTAAGGACTCATATCTCTCAATGATTTTGTTTTGGGTAGCAATACGTTCATCCAATAAGGAAACAAATTCTGCTAACTTATTTTGTTCTTCAATGCGAGAAAAATAGAATGATATATTTTTCACAATATCAGCAGATAAGTTGCCTTGTCCTCCCTGTAAATAGGTCTGAAGTAGCTTTCCGGCATGTTTACGCCAAATAGATTCTATAAATTTCTTATTCTGTTCAGTCCTGATACACAATATAGCTTGATTTATCGCCCCATTGATTTTACTTATAGCAATATCACCACTCGTTGCACCATATAAAGCTAATAACAGATCACCTACTTCTACCATTTTGGCAGCAGAGTTTTTGAAGCCATCCTCTGTAATGAATAGTTCTGTTTGCTCTTCATGTAATTCTCCCGAACGAATAAATGGAATATCCCCATCATAATATTCTTTTTTTGAAGAAGAAGGAGTACCTCCAGAGAAAAAGGAACATATTTCCGATAATTTATATTTCTTCCACTCCCCACTAAACTCCGGGAATCTCAAATGGGGAACATTAAGGACTTTATTTTCGTTATTATTTGCCATAATCATTATTCTTTATCGGGGTTGATATCAAACGGCAACAATTTGTCACCATCATTAAACCGGTCGAAATCGGAGATAAACGAACGGTCTTGAATCACTTTATATTTTTCATACTCACAATACGCCTTCTCTCGTGCCTCTTCTTGAGAAACTTTACCGGCTGAATCTTGTGCTTGATAGTCCATTGTAGCAAGAAACTGTTCAAGACGTAGCTTCCAGTCTGCCATCGCTGTAATAATATGGCGCTGGGCACGCTGCTCTGCAAATTCAAGAAATGCGTTAGTTATGCCGTTAAGTTCAGAAACCTCCTTGTCTGACAAGTAGTTCTTTGCCACAATCGTATCTGACTTCTGCACTCTACCATCAGGAGCTTTCTTCCAAGTTGTCAATCCCATGTGTGGCATTTCCGAGTCGGCACGTTCATATACTATTTCGGCAGCAGTACGATGAGTTACAGCCAAGTGCATCATGTTTTGTACCATCTTGAAGAACAATTTGGTACAATCCGACTTCGGGTCGTAATCCGCACTGCATTCAGCATAGATGTCTGTTATCTTTTGGTAGTATCTGCGCTCTGAGGTACGTATCTCACGAATACGCTCCAGCAAATCGTCAAAATAATCTTTGCCAAAGTGCTTTCCCTGCTTCAAGCGTTCGTCATCAAGCGCATATCCTTTAATAATAAACTCTTTCAATACAGATGTAGCCCAGATACGGAACTGAGTGGCCTGATAGCTATTTACACGATAACCAACCGCAATAATGGCATCCAAATTATAGAACAGCGGTGTACGTTCTACATCTCTTTCTCCCTCGGATTGAACTATCCCAATTTTTCGGATAGTTGTCTCTTTGGTAAGTTCGCCTGTTTCGTAAATCTGACCAAGATGATAGTTGACAGTCCGTACATCCACCCCGAACAAATCGGCCATACGCTTTTGTGACATCCAAAATGTTTCACTGTTGAATATCACTTCTATTCGCGCTTCGCCTTGCGCTGTTTTATATAGCAAAATATTAGAAATCAACGAATTATTCACAAGTTCAGTCATGGAGACAGATTGCCCGAAATAGTCTCTTGCCTGCTGGACAAGCAATTTCCTGTTATCGGCATTTTCGGCAACAGTCATACACGCCATACGCGACAAGCGGAAAATATTGACCTTACGGAATGAGCCGCTTCCAATTCTTACCATATCAACCGCTTGGTTGAAATGGTCGTCCACTTTCATTCCTTTTTCACCTGCCACCTTGATAGCTTTGTCTATGACTCTTTGGAATTTCCAATAAGCCGAATAGCCCATAGCAGCGCATAGGTCGCGTGAACTCCAATATTCGTTTCCGTCCTCATCCTGACGGCGTATATTGTCGAATGATGTACGCATTTCGGGGATGTTGTCTATCTCTGCCATAGTGCAATTATTCAACCAGTCCCAATTCTTTCAAATATACCTCTATCTCCTTATCCAATTTGGCTCGCTTGGCTTCCAATTCCTTTATTTCAGCCATCACAGCTTTGATGTCGATAGGCTCTTCTTCCTCAAAAGTATCGACATAGCGAGGAATATTCAGATTATAGTCATTTTCGGCAACCTCCTGCAACGTAGCAAGATGACTGTACTTTTCAATTTCCTTGCGGTCACGGTAGGTTTCTACAATCTTCTGTATATGCTGAGGCCGGAGTTTGTTCTGGGTCTTGACCTTTTCAAACTCTTTGCTGGCATCAATGAACAAGATATTATCGTCTTCCTTACGGCATTTCTTCAATACGAGAATACAGGTCGGAATACTTGTACCATAGAATATATTGGCTGGCAAACCGATAATAGCATCGATATAGTTTTTCTTCTCTATCAGGAAGCGGCGTATAACACCCTCCGCATTCCCTCGGAACAGAACTCCGTGCGGAGCAACGCAAGCCATCGTACCACCTTCATTGAGGTGATGAACCATATGCAGAATAAAAGCATAGTCGGCTGTTTTCTTAGGTGCAAGTCGTCCTGCTTTACTGAAACGGTCGTCGTTGTTGAATTTGTCGGCAGCACTCCATTCGGCAGAGAACGGAGGATTTGCAACCACTGCATCGAACTGCATATCATCAAATGCGTCCCATTCAAGCGTATCGCCATTCTCTATTTTGAAGCTGCTGAATCGGATACCGTGCAGCAACATATTCATTCGGGCAAGGTTGTAAGTAGTCGGATTTTTCTCCTGTCCATAGATATATGCCGCCTTACCGATACTTGCAGCACGGAGCAATAGTGAACCACTACCGCAAGTAGGGTCGTAAACATTACGCAAACGGTTATGCCCAAGAGTAACAATCTCCGCCAATATGCAGCTGACTTCTTGCGGAGTATAGAACTCACCGGCTTTCTTGCCTGCACCAGCAGCAAACTGACTGATCATATACTCATAAGCATCGCCCAAAATATCAATCTCCTGAGAGGCCTCCACTCCGAATTTTATATCATCAAGTGCAAGCAGAACATTGCTTACAAGCGTATTCTTGTCATCGGCTGTCTTTCCGAGCTTAGGGGAAGCAAGGTCAATATCCGAAAACAGACCACCAAAATCCTCTTCGCTGTCACGTCCGAGCGTACTATCCTCAATGCGTTTCAATGAGCGTTCCAGCATCGGAAGGATATTTTCTTTCCGCTTGATAGCTTCGATTACGGAAGAAAACAAGAATTTCGGTTCAATGAAGTAGCCTATATTTTCCAAGCACTGGTTATTGACCTCTTCCTGCAATTCCGCAGCATCCGAATCGGTCATTCCCCATAATTCCTTGAATGTAACTTCATCATCCTCCAAAGCACTGTTGGCGTATGTTTCTATCTTCTCCGACAGGTATTTGTAGAAAATGAAGCCCAAGGTAAAATACATGAAATCGCTTGCCGACATATTGCCGCGCAAACGGTTTGCGACCTCCCAAAGCTGGTCACGGAGTTTCTGTTGCAGTTCTTCGCTCATATCTTTATTGCTCTATATTATCTTGTATTACATCACTTTCCGGCAATGGTATATTGCTCTCTATTATACTTCTCAGGTCATCTAGCACTTTCCCTTTATATGAGAAATATTTTGCCCCTTGATATGCACCCGATGTATTCCGTTTCTCTTCCGGCATAAACGTACCGACAAAAGGGGACAATTTATAAATACGCCCTTCATATTCAACGGAATCATCGCTTGCCACCTTGACTTCCGTATTCGTAGGAATAAAGGTAACGCATTCCCCTATTTTAATACCGACCATGCTGAATTTGAAGCGACCTCGCTTTACGGTTCGTTTCTGCACGACAGGCAACGACTCTTTTTCATTATGACAAACCGGTTTATTATCTACATAGATCGTAACAACCGCATCATCAATCATCTTGGCTATGTCATTGAATATATCCAAAGCTATTTGTGGCGGTACATTGAAAAACTCCCGATTCTGGCGAATACGCAAATCCGTCAAACGGTCGATGGTCTTGTGTACATGCTTTTCAACATCGTTATATTTGACCGTCTGAATGGTTGCATAAATCTCAAAAGGCAACGGAACAGCCGTGTTGTCAAGTTCCTTGGAACGTATATCTACAGGCCGCGCACTTTTACCGATCTTGACCCAGTCCTCACGAAAACTTGGATTAGTCAAGATATACACATATCCGGGTTCATTTGTCTTTACCATATCAGTATTTCTTTTAATCCCAACTGAAAGTGCGTATGATATTACGCAATCTGTCTAAAATCCTCGTCAACGCCTTTCTCGTCTTTATCAGTCCGAGATGCTTCTCTTTCAACGCCTTCTGTATGATTTCCGGCTGTTCTTTTTGCAGATAATCATATTCTTTGAGAAAGTGATTCAATACCGATGACGATATTTCCTCTTCCTCAGCCAATGAATTAACAGCATTTTCTCTCTCAACGACTATATAGCGGTTCAACCGTTCTTCCAAATCGCTTGTACCGTCAGCCTTGCTTCGCTGCATCATGAAGTTTTCCTTATCGTCATCCACATTCTTTTGAATGAAGCCATCAATAAGCTTGGCCTTGCTGCGCATTTCGGCATCCTTAATCATCGTATCAATGATATTCTGGCGGCGTTCCGCGTAATCGGCACTATATGGATCAAGTTCTGCAATGAGTTCAAGAATATATGCCACATTGATAATATCACTATGTAGAAGTTCTAGACAAAAATCTATATCTTCCAACCCCTGATTGTTCCCATATGGGACAGGATCTTCCGCAACGACTGATGGGGTTACAGGTGGTTCAATAAACCCGACCGTAATGTCAAGATACTTACTCTTATAGTCGTTGAATTGCTGTTCAGTCATACCGAGGTCTTCCGCCTCCTCGCTATAATCTTCGTATATCTGAATTTCCGCATGTTTACGGATAATATCACGAAATGCAAGCACAAAATTCTTCTTGTCATTTTCGCTTTGAAGAAGATCTATACTTCCGGGAGTTGGATATTTTTTCAGAAACTCTGTTGCCAAGCATTTATATTCCTTTTTTACATCCTCAAACGGTGGACGTACTATATCTTCGGAATTGTCCGAGTTGCTGAATAATTTAATTGATGTATCAACGTTGTTTTTCAAATCACGGAAGCAAATAATTTTACCGAAACGTTTCTTCTCGTTCAAAACTCGGTTAGTACGACTGAAAGCCTGCAACAAGCCATGATATTCCATGTTCTTGTCGACATAGAGCGTATTCAGTTTTTTACTATCAAAACCTGTAAGAAACATACCCACAACAAGACAAAGGTCAAGCGGTTTCATATCCGCTTTCTTCTTTTTCATGCGCAGGTTAATGTCATCATAGTATGCACGGAAGTTCTCTGTGGTAAAGGATGTGCCGAAGTTTTCATTATAATCGTCCATGATGGTTTGCAGTTCATCCGCCTCACCCACACTCTCTCTTGCATACTGCCCTGTACCCATGCCAGTCTGTTCATCATCCTGACTATTATTGGCAGCGTAAGTAAACACAGCACCAATACGGATTTTCGGATTCAACGATTTGAATATCTTGTAATAGCGTATAAGCATCGGCACGGATTGCACGGCAAACAAGGCATCAAACTCTCCGTCGAATGTAGATTTGTTAAAATTGTTAAGGATAAACTTAGCGATTTCTTCCATACGAGTTTGGTTGTCGCTGTCAACAACTTCGTTACCATGATAATACTCTACGAGAAAACCAAGCACATTCTCATCAGCTATGGCATCTTTAATAAGATATTTATGAAGACAGTTGCCGAATATCTCTTTAGTGGTATGTCCATCCACCGCATTTTCGGTAAAGATAGGTGTTCCCGTAAAACCGAATATTTGAGCATTGTCAAAGAACTTCATAATCTTCTTATGACTATCTCCAAAGTGGCTGCGGTGGCACTCATCAAATATCATCACGATACGTGAGTGACGAATGGCTTCAATCTTGCTACTGTACCACGTCTTGCTAACTGCGGCATTGAGCTTCTGAATGGTAGTGATGATAATCTTGGAATTGCTTTGAAGCCGCTTCACAAGCTCATCTGTATTGTCAGTACTATCCACAGCACCCGGCTCAAACGCTTCATATTCCGATTGCGTCTGAGTATCAAGGTCGTGTCGGTCAACAACAAACATAACCTTATCTACATCGTCCAATTCCGATACAAGTTGTGCAGCCTTGAACGAAGTCAATGTCTTTCCGGCTCCTGTTGTATGCCAGATATAGCCGTTATCGTTGGAGTTCAGCACACGATCCAGAATTTTCTCTACGGCATAGAACTGATAAGGACGAAGCACCATCAAGCATTTGTCGCCCTCATGTAGCACGATATATTTCCCTATGATTTTGCCAAGCGTACATTTTTCCAAAAAGAATACGGCAAACTTATCCAACTCATTGAACGGATGATTAGCAGCATCCGTCCAATTAAATGTAAACTTATAACCGCTATTGGGATTATTGGCAAAATAACGGGTGTTAACGCCGTTGGAGATTACAAACAACTGGATATAGTCAAACAAGCCATGAAACGATGTCTTGTGATAGCGTTGTATCTGATTGTATGCCTGTTTGAGTTCTACTCCCCTGCGCTTTAATTCTATCTGAACCAATGGCAAACCGTTGATAAGTATAGTCACATCATAGCGGCATTTCTTCCGTCCTTCAACAGTAATCTGGTTTGAAACCTGGAACTCGTTCTGACACCATTGTGTACGATTAAGGAATTCCACCCAAATACGCTGCCCGTTCGCCGTATCAAGAGGATATAGGTCACGAAGTTTCTTAGCCTTTTCAAAGCGAGTACCACCTTCCAAATAGATCAATATCTTTTCAAACTCTTCATCCGTAAACGAGTTACGACCAACTTCCGCCAGTTGTTTTTTGTTGTGGACTTCCAACTGCCGCTTGAAATTGGCATAAAGATTATCTTCTTCGGTAATCTGGACATACTCATAGTCCATTTGCCGCAGTGTGGCTATCAGTCCGGCTTCCAATGCCGCTTCACTCTGTATTGACATATTCCTGTGCCCTGTTATGGTGTTATTACTTATTTATTCCGGCTTTCAGTATTCTGATGCCTAATGCATGTTCTATCTTGCACAAGGTTTCCAATGAAAGATTCTCGCGACCTTTCAACACCTTGGAGACATATTGCTGAGTGCAATTCATTTTCTTAGCCAACGCTCGTTGTGTCATGCCAAGTTCCTCCATTCGGTCAGACATGGTTGCAGCTATAGCTTGCGAATGGTACATCCACTTTTCGCCTTTATTCTCTACTGCTTCTACGTCCAATCCTAAAACCGTGTCCATCTGTTCTTCAGCCATTGTGTACATCAAAAAAATACCTTTGCCTTACTCTGTAGGCAAAGGTAGTATAAATAATCGAGATGGCACAACTTTCAAGTTGTTGACTGCCAACTAAACTATTAAATCTCACATAATATCCATACTTAAATTCATGAATTAAAAAACAAGAATATCATACATTTTGCAAGCTCTTGTTTTCTTTAGAATATTTCGATCCAACAACGTAAGGACTATCATCCAATTCTTTAGTAATATATGATGTCGTATAAATAACCTGATATTCATCGTCAGAATAATTTGCAAGTTTATCAATCAAAACACGTTGAAAATTTTGAGCTCTTATTTCTTCTATTCCTTTATCTTCCATATTATCCGCAAAAATAAAACGAGGATATCTCATAAAAGGCAGTTCCAACGATGAAATAAACAACGCAAAACGAGCAACTATTTTTAAATAAAAATTAGAACTAGCAGAATACTTTGAATGGATGTTGGATAAATAAACAATATTATTTGAAAAGTCCACAAAAAAATCATCAGCATTAGTAAATTCTTGCTGCCTATCAAGATCGTGCTGTAACAAATAAATACCAATTTCTCTTATCTTATCATACACCTCTTTCTCTCTTGCTTTTTTTTGACTTTGCTTTGCCCTAATAAAGCCTACGGTTTTCTCTATTGCAATTTCAATCTCCGCTTTTTTGTTCAATAAGCTTTCATAGTATGTAGCTTTTTCAAGCATAGTACGATACTGAAGAATTTCCCCCTCTAATAATCCTTTTGCGTATATCATATTATCAACCTCTTCATCTTGTGGACTTTGAACATCTTTTAATTGGTCAAACAACAACTTTTCTTGTGTTTTCAGTTCAGATTTCAGACGTTGAAGTATACTTTTCTCTTCAAGTAATTCATTTTTACTTTGCTCTAAAACTACTTTTGATTCTTGAATTTGAAAGGACATCTCTAAATCGAAACGTTTTGCTTGTCGAATCCCTCTAGTATTGTCAATAGGTGCTTTGCATAATCTACAATGTCCATCTGCAACATTATGATCTAACTGCGTAAGACACTCAGGACAAAACTCAAGAACAAGATTGTCTAAACTTTTACGCAATTGAATAGAGTTATTTAACGCCTTCCTTCTCTCTTCCAACGCAACTATAAATAACTCCGTATCATCTATCTCGTTTTTTATTCTTTCAACCTTGTCATTCTGTTTTTCAAGGTCTTTTCGTAAAAAAGCTATTTTCTTTTTTAATCGCTCAGAATTATTGACGATAGGAATATTGACGACCAAACCCGAGCGTCTTTTCTGAATTAAATCAGATAACTGCTGCATTTCATTTTCTCTTGCACTAATCATTGACAATAAAAAAGCACTAGAACTTTCTTCTGCCCTTGGTAGAAATTCTTTCACAGTTTTTATATCTGTACTCGTTTCAGATAAACTTTTTTGTAAGTCACGCAATGTCAATTTTGCATCATATAACTCGGCATCATATACCCCCATTAATAATTCCGCTACCGTTTCACGTGTTATCTGATTATCAAATGTTTCAAACATAAACAGAGATCCAGTAGGAGACTCTTGATCAACATACATCAGTCTAAGCAATTGATGCATGGTAATATTATTATCACCTACTACAATAGGCAAACCTAAGATCTCAAATAATACATTTGAGAAACTTTTTGTCTTATCGGTAGTTTTATATCCAAAATAATGCGACTCGCAAATACCAGAAATAGCCTCTGTTAGATTACCCCAGAAAATTTGCATTCCTGCCATTGTTTCTACACGCCCATCTTCCGTTAGCTTTATTTCTCGTTTGAGAGTTAGTATGCAATCCGAAATGCAAACTTCCACAAATACATATTGACACGACTTGACTTGTGGAACAAAATCAACATACGAACCTCCTAAACCATAAAAAAGTAGATGAGTAATAGTAGATTTACCACTACTATTATCACCTCTAATAATATTAACTCCTCTATGAAATTGTTCATCATATGCTACATTTCCATCACGAGTTAATATATAAAGACGCTGTACAAACAATTTAGAAACTATCATATTTTGATACAAGAAGTTTTGTTCTAGATTTAAATCCATTCACTCCATTCATAGGGAATGTCCTAAAATACAAACATAACCATGACAACGCATTATGTTCTTCATCTGCTAACTTGTCAAGTTCTTTATATATTTTTAAAAGTTTATCACTATCCAATATTTTCACTTTGTTATCCAATAATTCCCTCGAATCAACAATTCCATATGAAGCTAAACAAGTTAATGCTCCCATTTGGTAAGGTCTAAGCCTCTCCAATAATTTTCTACCATCATATATTGTATTATATGGATTAGATGATTTTCTAATATATCTTTTACGATATGATATAACTTCATCAAAATCTCGACCAAGACGTATTTCATGAATCTTATATGGAAAAAGAATATAGAAATCCCAAATCCTTAAACGATCAAGTTCCAAAATTTCATTTTCATGAAATCGTTTTAAAATATGAATTATTCGATATATACAATGATACATATCAAATACCTGATTATACATCGCCATAATTTGTCCAGTTTATATGACATCTACCTGTTAAATAATATACCATCCCCAACACATCTTCCGCATCATAGCACAAATAATTATCATCAGCTCCTTCTACATTGAGTTTTTGAACTATAGGCTCAATAACCATTTTACCAACCGATGTGAAGATTGTATTTTTATCTACATTACTATCAATCAATGGTTTTATATAATCATTAAACTTCAATAATATTTCAGCGAATAAATGAGAATTTATCCATTGTGCAGATTCGTAATATTTGTACTTCTCTTGTTTCTTTGCAAACTTTTGTTTTTGCCTAAGAGCCAATGTTATTTCATTTTTATTTCGCCCCCCATCTGTTAGTTTTTCCTCTAATCCCTTTGTTCCATCTAAAATCGTCTCAAAGTAATCCAAGTCTTCTATAGTTTTATTATATCGTTGATCAAGTTCAACTTCCTCTGCTAAACGAAGAAATTTACGTTGATACCAAGTAACTTGAGGCAAATAGTTCTTATATATATCACGTCCTGCAACATCTCCTCCTGCTGAAATGTTCGACTGTTTAGTGATACTCTCTATCATAGTTTTAATTTGTTATATCACGTCCTGCAACATCTCCTCCTGCTGAAATATTTGACTGTTTAGTCGTAGTATTGTTGCAATTTTTCTTTTCAAAAAGGCGAACACTTATTCCACCAGCTATCAGCCCTATAATAGCGGAAATAATAGCATCCAAATGATTAGCCAAAAACTGATTCATAATTATATCTATTTTTTAATTACATCCAACTTAGAGAACTAACACCACGATTAGCGCGTAATTGCAAAGTTAATATTCCTCATGGAACCTAATGACTCAATTAACATACTTGGTACAAGTATTTACACTCAATCTATTTGCTAGCTAAGCCTATCTTGTCAATTCAACAACATCTTCCGGCAACATTGCATTCCCAGCATCATCTTTCGGAGCATTCTTAAGAAACAGCACTGGAATGATAGTATAGTTCTTAGCAAATGGTAACAAATTGGCTTTGCGGAGAAGTTCAGCTGTCAGTTGTTTGCCGTTCTCTTGGGTTGTCCACTTGCATTCACCAACCAGCAGATACTTTTTGTCAAGCGATTCGACCATAATATCGAATTCGACCTGTTCTGGCTTCTTATTCTCATTGAGAACAGAACCCCACCAGCGTTTTGCCTTGCCATAAACTACTCCATTAACAAGATTTCCTGTGACAGCATCCCGACACAGTTTTTCCCATTGCACACTCACATACTCAGAGAAATGAGCAGTCAAAGCCTGTTCAATGGGCAAACGACGGTCAAGCTCGATAAACGAGCGATTAGGAACAACAAACTGATAGTAGAATGCCATAAACGGATCGGCTATCTTGTAGAGGCTCTTTTTCGCATTCTTTTCATCAATCCCGAACGGAACATCTTTTTCCAAGAATCCGAGATCGATAAGTTTCTTCAATGGACGCGACAGATTGGTTGCCGGCTCATTGCATCGTGCTGCAATCTCAGAAAGCCGGTTTGCACCAGTCCCGATATAAGACATAATCGTTGAAGTCTTGACAATATCCTTGACATCATCCTGAAACAGTTTTATAGGCTCTTCATAAAGAGTTCCATTTACAGAAAGAATATTGCGCCACAGGGCATCATCAAGCGAACTTCTGTTCTCCCTCAATTCCCAATAACGCGGTACACCGCCCCATACGGCATACTCTTCAATGGCATTCATCGCATTAAGATGCAAAGCCTCTTGAATATACGGCAAACGTATCGGTGCAAGCCTCATTATTTCATCA